>JAURMJ010000158.1 GCA_030830765.1 Quisquiliibacterium sp. | reverse complement strand
CCCGATTCACGGTAGCCGCTTCTCAGTGCCCGTCGATCGATCCGCGCTGGGATGGCGTTGATGGCGTGCCGATCGATGCTTTCATCTTCGGTGGCCGGCGCTCGACCACGGTGCCGCTGGTCACGCAGGCGCGTGACTGGGAGGAAGGCGTCTACATGGCGGCAACGATGGGCTCCGAGACAACGGCCGCGCAGGCCGGTGCGACCGGTATCGTGCGTCGTGATCCGTTCGCGATGCTGCCGTTCTGCGGCTACAACATGTCCGAGTATTTTGCGCATTGGCTCGACCTGGGTAACCGGTTGGAGCAGGCCGGTGCCAAGCTGCCTGCCATCTTCTGTGTGAATTGGTTCCGAACCGACGAAAAGGGCAAATTTGTCTGGCCCGGATTTGGCGAGAACATGCGGGTTCTAGCCTGGATGCTCGGCCGTATCGAGGGCCAGGCCGAGGGGTCCGAGCATGTGTTCGGGGTTTCCCCGCGTTACGACGACCTGCACTGGAACGGGCTGGATTTTGATCGTGGCAGCTACGAGACGATCTCATCGATCGATCATGACGCCTGGCGCAAGGAAATCGAACTGCACTCGCAGTTGTTTGATCAGCTTGCGCATGGTCTGCCGGCTGCGCTGCTGCGCGTCAAGGATCGACTGGAGCAGCGGCTCAGCGCCTGATCCTGGCCGATCGCATCTGCAGAGGTCTCAAAACGGCCAGCCCTCGGGTTGGCCGTTTTGTTTTCGAGGTCTGGTTCAGGACGCGTTTGCCGCATCGACGGAATTGACGTCTGGTCTGCGCCCTGTGCCAAAATTGCTGAGCAGACACACCCGTCAAACCTGCACGGCAGGGACCCGGATCGGGCATCAGTCCGATCCGACACGGCATACCCAGGAGAATCCGATGAACGCAGTCGTCTCGCAGGCAGCTCGCCGCGACCTTGCCTACCACCTGCATCCGACCACCAATCTGGCCAGTGTGCAGACGGATGGCCCCCTGGTGATCACCCGTGGAGATGGCGTTTATGTGGTCGATGAGGCCGGCAATCGCTATCTGGAAGGCATGGCTGGCCTGTGGTGCGCGGGACTGGGGTTTTCTGAGCAGCGTCTGGCCGAGGCGGCCCATCGGCAGATGCAGCAGCTGCCGTTTTATCACGCGTTCTCGGGCAAGGTTGCGAGCATTTCAACCGAGTTGGCCGAGCGGCTGATGGGCATTGCCCCGAGTGGACTGTCCAAGGTCTTTTTTGCGAACTCGGGTTCCGAGGCGAACGACTCAGCGGTCAAGCTGGTCTGGTACTACAACAACGCGCTCGGGCGTCCGGACAAGAAAAAATTCATTTCCCGTCGCAAGGCCTATCACGGCATGACCGTCGCGGCGGCCAGCCTGACGGGTCTGCCGTTTGCCCATGGCGACTTCGACGTGCCGGCCGCGCGCTTTCTGCATACCGCCACGCCGCACTACTGGCGCGAGGCACGCCCGGGCGAATCCGAAGAGACCTTTGCGCAGCGATTGGCCGATGAACTTGAGCAGCTGATCGTCGCCGAGGGTCCTGACACCGTGGCAGCATTTATTGCCGAGCCGGTCATGGGGGCAGGGGGTGTGATCGTGCCGCCGGCAACCTATTTCGAGCGGGTGCAGCAGGTGCTGGCGAAATACGACGTGCTGATGATTGCCGACGAGGTGATCTGTGGCTTTGGTCGTACCGGCAACATGTTCGGCTCACAGACCTACGGCATTGAGCCCGACATCCTGACTTGTGCCAAGCAGCTGACCAGCGGCTATCAGCCGATGTCGGCGATGATGGTGTCCGCGACCATCTACAAGGTCCTTGAGGAACAGTCGCGCAAGCTGGGCATCTTTGGTCATGGCTTCACCTACTCGGGGCATCCTGTTCCGGCGGCCGTCGCCCTGGAGACACTGAAAATCTACGAGGAGCGAAAGCTGGTCGATCATGTGCGCGCGATCAGTCCGATGATGCAGGATGGATTGCGCGCGATGGCCGATCATCCGCTGGTCGGTGAATCTCGTGGTGTCGGGCTGATCGGTGCGCTGGAACTGGTTCGCGACAAAGCCACCAGAACCAGCTTCGATGCCAAGGCGGGTGTCGGGGCCCAGGTCGTACGATTTGCCCAGCAGCGCGGTATCATCGTGCGTTCGCTACCGGGCGACGTGATTGCAGTGTGCCCGCCGCTCGTGATTGTCGAACATGAAATGCGCGAGCTTCTGGAGGGCGTGCTGGGCGCGCTGCAGGACACGCTGGACTGGGCTCGGGCCAATGGTCTGACCTGATCGGGTCTGCGCCGGCAACGTCGGGCTAGATGCTGACGCGAGTTTGATTCAGATTCAGCCTGTGTTGCCCGGGCGATTGGCCCTGGACAGGATATCGGCCTGATGCAAGGCGGCCAGCAGGCTGCTCGGATCGGCGAGCCCCTGTCCACGCTCGTCCAGTCGGCCGGCCAGATCGAAGGCAGTTCCATGGTCGGGGCTGGTGCGCACGTAGGGCAGGCCGATGGTGATGTTCACGCCTTCATCCATGCCCAGGTACTTGACCGGGATCAGTCCCTGATCGTGATACATGGCGATCACGACATCGAATTGTGAAAAGCCGCGGGCCCGCATGAAGACGGTGTCTGGCGGGTAAGGGCCGCTGGCATCGATGCCGAGGGCCTTTGCGTCGGCGATGGCCGGTGCGATGAGTTCAATTTCCTCGCGTCCGAAGGCCCCGCCCTCGCCAGCATGCGGATTGACGCCTGCGACAGCAATTCTTGGCGCCTTGATCCCGGCAGCGCAGAGCGCGGCATGGGTAATCGCAAGAGTTTCGCGGATCAGCTCTCGGCTCAGCGTATCGAGCGCATCGCGCAGTGCAAGATGAATCGTGACCAGCACAGTGCGCAGTTCATGGTTGGCCAGCATCATGCGCACAGGGACGTCGCCAGCCAGTTTCGCCAGCAGTTCGGTGTGACCAGGATAATCGTGACCGGCCCGGTGCAGCGCTTCCTTGTTGATCGGAGCGGTGACGACGGCCCGCACGTCGCCGTTCATCGCAAGCGTCGCGGCGTCGGCGATGAAGCGATAGGCAGCGTCGCCGGCCCGGGCATCGAGTTGACCGACTGGCAGATCGACGGGCAGCGTCGCGCTTGCAAGGACCGGAACCGGGGTCAGGCCGTTGACGCGCTCAGTTGGCAGACGATCGCAGCGTTCAACTTGCTCGATCTGCAACGCAAGACCAAGGCGCGTTGCTTCTCGAGCAAGAAAGGATGGGTCGCCGATGACGACCGCCGGTACGCCCAGACCGCCGGCAAATGCCTTCAGAACGATCTCGGGACCGATTCCGCAGGCGTCACCCAGCGTGATGGCAATCGGTCTGGCGCTGACTTGGGTCATCGGCAGGGCGCTCAGCCGGCTGCTCGCACGACCGAGCGCAACAGCACGGCGCAACCGGCTGCCAGATCTTCAGGCGTCGCGTTCTCAATCTCGTTGTGGCTGATGCCGCCTTCACAGGGTACGAAGATCATCGCTGTCGGGCAGGTGCGTGCAACATAAACCGCGTCGTGCCCCGCCCCGCTGGCCAGGCGCATCGCCTTGTACCCGAGCGAGGCAGCATCTGCCTCAATGCCTGCGACCAGTGTCGGCTCGAATGCGCAGGGCGGGAAGTGGACGACCTCTTCGACGCTGATCTGCACACCGTCCTCAGCTTCGACTCGGCTTGCGGCCAGGCGCAGCTGCTCGACCATGGACAACAACGTTTCGTCCCGGGCATTGCGAAAATCGACACTGAACTCGACGCGTCCGGGAATCACATTGCGCGAATTCGGATGCACAAACATCTGCCCGACCGTACCGCGTGCATAGTCGGGCGATTCGGCCGCGATACGCCGCACTTCAATGACCAGCCAGGAGGCGGCAAGCAGCGCGTCGCGTCGCAGTTCGATCGGCGTGGGACCGGCATGGGCATCCTGACCGGTGACAACTATATCGAACCAGCGCTGACCCAGGGCGCCTTCGACAATGCCGATCGTCGCGCCCGCGTCTTCGAGCACGGGTCCCTGTTCGATGTGGGGTTCGAAGTAGGCAGAAAAGCGCGGCGGCGCGTCGCTGCCGGCGTAGCCGATTTCATCCAGTGCCTGCGCGACGCTGATGCCCTCGCGATCAACTTGTGCCAGGCAGTGGTCAAGCGTGAAGGCCGCGCAATAAACGCCTGATCCCATCATGACCGGTGTGAAGCGGGTGCCTTCCTCATTGGTCCAGATTGCGACCGCGACCGGACGCTCGGTCTGCACGCCGGCATCGTTCAGTGCGCGGATCACCTCTACGCCGGCGAGCACGCCATAGTTACCGTCGAACTTGCCGCCTGAAGGCTGTGTGTCGACATGGCTTCCGACGGCGACCGGGCGCAATGCGGGATCGCTGGCTGGCTGGCCGCTGGCGTCGAAGCCGTTGCCAAGGCGTCCAGGCCGGATGCCGTAGACGTTGCCGATCCGGTCGACACGGATTTCGCAGCCAGCCTCTTTGAGCCAGCCGCAGACCAGGTCTCGACCTTGTCGATCGAGTTCGGTCAGCGTGAGCCTGCGAACGCCCCCCTTTGGAGTCGCGCCGATTCTGGCCAGCTCCATCAGGCTGTCCCAGAGGCGGTCCTGGTTGACAGCAGGCTGGCCGTTTTCTTCGTGCTGTGAGCCAGGCTGTTCATGGTTGTCCGCGTGGTTCCGGTCACCGTGAGCATGGGGGTTGCCCCGGGAGTTGTCTGCTGCATCCATTGCGATCCTCCGTGTGATAGGGTGATTTTGGCAGGAATCGACTTGATTCTGCGCGTCGTGTCGTTAACGATGTTGGTTTTTCGATTGACGGAGTGATGGGATGGAGCTGGTACGCGGAACAATG
>JAURMJ010000018.1 GCA_030830765.1 Quisquiliibacterium sp. | reverse complement strand
CGCCACCAATCTCGCCGCGCTCGGACTCGGGGAAGTCGCGACCGGTAATCACGGCGAACACACCAGGGATAGCCAACGCACGACTGGTGTCGATGTCCCTGATACGGGCATGCGCATGCGGACTACGCAACACCTTCCCATAAATCTGGTTGGCCAGGTTGAGATCAGCGCCGTATTGGGCCCGACCCGTCACCTTGTCGACTCCATCCGGGCGGACCGGAGAGGAACCGATTACCTTGTAGTCTGCTGCTTCTGCCACTCTTCAAACCCTCCTGTTCTTCATCTCATCCGCGCGCCTGGCTATCGCTGGCCGCCCGGTCACGCAGCCGGATGCGCCAGCGTTTGCGCTGCGTCCTGTACTGCTCGAATGATCTTGTCGTAACCCGTACAGCGACAGAGATTGCCAGCCAGCCAGTAGCGGATCGTGCTTTCGTCGGGATCAGGATGCTTCTCGAGCAGAGCCTTGGTCGCGACAATGAGCCCCGGTGTACAAACACCACACTGCAATGCCGCATGTTCAAGGAATTTCTGCTGAATCGGATGCAGCCCTGCATCGGTAGCAATCCCTTCGATCGTCGTGACTTCATGGCCACCCGTTTCCGCTGCAAGCACCAGGCACGCGCAGACCAGGCGCCCGTCCAGCAACACGCTGCAGGCGCCGCAATCTCCAGTCGCACAGCCTTCCTTGGTACCGGTCCGCCCAAGCGTTTCGCGCAGCACTTCGAGGAGCGATTCCTGTGGTTCACACAGAAATTCCACCGATTCGCCGTTGATGGAGGTCTCTACCTGAATTTTGCTCATCGTCCTTGTTCTCCTTGTTCCGTCAGACGCCGCGAGACATTGCCCGATCGCGCGCAATGGCGGCAGCCCGCCGGCAAAGCACCCCGACCACCTTGCGTCGATAATCAGCGGTGCCACGCTTGTCGGTGATCGGCGATGCGGCAGCGGAACAAGCCGCACCGGCAGCCGCCAAGGCAGCCTCGTCGACGGCCGTTCCCACCAGTGCGGCCGCCGCATCCGGGACCAGCAGCGCGCGCGGCGCGACAGCACCGATACTCACCCGGGCGGCCGTACAGACACCGCTCGCGTCGAGGGTCAGAGAAACACCGCAACCTGCAACGGCGATATCCATCTCGGTCCGGGGAATGAATCGCAGATACGCATCTGCCGAACGCCCTCTGGGACGAGCGACCTTCAGGCCGACCAGAAATTCACCGGCCGCCAGCGCATTGCGGCCAACGCCCACGACGAAGTCCTCAGCCGCCATTTCGCGTCGTCCGGACGGGCCCGCGATCATGCAGCGGAAACCGGCTGCGATCATTGCAGGAATCGAGTCGCCCGCCGGCGAGGCATTGCACAGATTGCCGCCTAGCGTCGCGCGCCCTTGTACCTGGGTGGAGCCGATCAGATCGGCAGCCTCGAGCACACCGGGCAACAGCCCGACCAATTCCGGCTGTTCGTTCAGAACTGCACTCGAGATCGCAGCGCCAATGAATATTTCATCAGGACCGATCGAGAGCTGATTCGCTTCCGGGACTTTCTTGATATCAAGCAGCGTGCGAGGCTCGCGATCGACGCCCCGCAACTGCACCAGCAGGTCTGTTCCACCTGCGATGACCTGGACCCGGTTGCCGGCTTGGGCATGCTCCCCAAGCACAGCCAGCGTCTGATCCATACTGGTGGGCGAAACGTACGCAAAATTCCCCATAAGGCCTCCTCCAATTCAGATTTGTGCGCACACCGCAGCGCGCTTCACCAGTCAGACGAACCAGAGAGGGATCTCATCGTTCGCTCGACCATACACCGAGAGCTGATCCGCTCGACGGCTCCGCGCCGCGTGATACCCGAGTTACACTAGCACGAACCAGCAGACTACGGGAGTACGATACCCCCCAGTGCTCCTTCAATCTCGCTGGCGCGACGGCTTACAACCATGAAGACCTCTATCCATGACGAACGCGATTTTTTCTGACCACGTAGCAACCGTCTGCCAACGCTGGACCCATGCCCTCGAGACCAGCGGTTTCGACACCGCCCTGATCCGCGCAGGCGAGCCCAGGACCTATTTTCTCGACGACCAATCACCCCCTTTCCGACCCAATCCACACTTTGCACAGTGGCTGCCAGGCCTCGATGCACCCGGAAGCAGCCTGCTTCTGCAGCCAGGGGCCCGGCCACGCCTCTATTTTTTGCAACCCATAGACTACTGGCACGCGCCACCGCAAATCCCGGACTGGCTGGGGCATGATTTCGAATTGCTGCTCTTCAACACGGAAGCCGCATTGAACGAAGCGCTGGACGCCGCGCTGAAAGGTTCCAACCGAACCGCACTGGTCGGTGAGGACGAGCGCCGCGAGGTGACCGGGACCCGCCTGAATCCTGCCGAACTCATTGCCCGGCTTCATTGGGCAAGGGCGGTGAAGACTGAATTCGAAATCACCTGCATGCGGGAAGCCACACGACGCGCGGTCAACGGCCATTGCGCAGCCCGATCAGCCTGGCAGCAAGGCGCCAGCGAATTCGAAATCCATCTCAGCTATCTGGCCGCTGCGGGACAGGTCCCGGAGGAGCTCCCTTACCCGAGCATCATCGCGCAGAACGAGCATGGCGGGATTCTGCATTATCAGCATTACGACCGGACCAGCCCGGCTACCCGATACAGTTTTCTGATCGACGCCGGGGCCTCGG
>JAURMJ010000157.1 GCA_030830765.1 Quisquiliibacterium sp. | reverse complement strand
GAAGATTTTCTGCTTGCCGCCGGGTTTCACATTGAGCGCAACGGACAGTGGATCCGGGTTCCGGCCGGACAGGCCTGGAACGTAGAGCTGAACTTTCTGGCATGAGTGTGCTGACTAACGAGCGAACATAATGAATTCAGTAACGAAACCACCTTTGGGCATGGACGCAGCCAATGGCGCCGAAGCATTGATCCGGATGCTGCAAGGCTATGGCGTCGATCATGTCTTCGGTGTCTGCGGCGATACCAGTCTGCCGTACTACGATGCGTTGTACAAACTGGACCATGGCATCCGCCACGTGCTTGCTCGTGACGAGCGCAGTGCGGCCTACATGGCTGATGCCTATGCGCGCGTCACAGGCAAGGTTGGAGTCTGTGAAGGGCCCAGCGGAGGCGGCGCGACCTATCTGCTGCCCGGTTTGGTCGAAGCCAATGAATCTTCGGTGCCGGTTTTCGGATTCACGTCTGATGTGCCGGTTACATCAAGAGGGCGCTATCCGCTGACCGAACTGGATCAGCAGTCGCTGTACGCACCGCTGACGAAATGGAACGGCACGCTGAACACGGCTTCGCAGATTGGGGACAGCGTGCGCGCTGCGTTTCGCGCGATGACCACAGGCCGGCCCGGCGCAGCGCACTTGTGCGTGCCCTTTGATGTGCAGAAGCAGACGGTTGATGCCAGCCAGCTTTGGGCGCAGCGCGAGCACGGCAACTGGCCCAACTGGCGCAGTGGCCCCGATGCCACGGAAGTTGAGCGGGCTGCCAGACTGATGCTTGCCGCCAGACAGGTGGTGTTCATCTGTGGCGGTGGCGTGGTCTCCTGCTCTGCCAGTGAGCAGTTGGCCCGGCTCGCCATGTTGCTGGATGCGCCAGTCTGTACGACCGTCAGTGGCAAAGGGGCAGTGGCGGATGATTTCGAGCTTGCGGTCGGCGTGGTCGGCTCTAACGGTGGGGTGATGGCGACCCGGGATGTTGTGGCCGCCGCTGATCTCGTTGTGTTTGTCGCTTGTCGGGCCGGTTCAACCACGACTGAACACTGGCGCTTTCCGAAGCTCGGCACGACAGTCATTCATCTCGACGTTGATCCGTTCGCCATCTCGACCAGTTATCCGACCGACGTAGCGCTGGTCGGTGACGCGCGGCTGGCACTTGATGCACTGCTACAGATCGTCGAACCCGAGCGCGGTGCCAGCCCGCCTGGCGCTGATGCATCTGCTCCTGGCCGCCAGCTGGCCGCAACTGCGCGCCAGCTCAAGCTGCAGGCCTTTGCTGCGCTGGCAAGCAGCGATGAGCGTCCGATTCGTCCTGAGCGTGTTGTTGCGGCCTTGCGGCGTGCCTTACCGGCAGATTCGATTGTTTGCGCGGATCCCGGCACGCCCTGTCCTTATTTCTCTGCTTATTTCGATCTGCCTGCGGCGGGTCGCGGGTTCATCACGAACCGTGCGCATGGTGCGCTCGGGTTTGCCTTGCCGGCTGCATTGGGCGCCTGGTTTGGACGTCCGAATGCACGCTGTGTTGCGGTGATGGGCGATGGCAGTTTCGGATTCGTCGCCGGGGAAATGGAGTCGTTACTGCGTGCAGGTGCGCCGTTGATGATGATCGTGCTCTCGAATGCCTCGTTCGGCTGGATCAAGGCCAGCCAGCGCGCCAGTTACGGCCAGCGCTATTACTCGGTTGACTTCACGCCGACCGACCATGCGGCGATTGCCCGGGCCTATGGCATCGCGAGCTGGCGGGTGGAGGATCCGCGCGAACTGGACTCGGTGCTCCAGCAGGCGCTGCGTCATGACGGACCGACGCTGATTGACATCGTCACGCAGCCGCTGGAACAGGCTGCAGCACCCGTCAGCCAGTGGATGGGTTGAAGCCGCAAGGAGCAAAGATGTCATTGCGTGATGAACAACGCCAGGCGCTGGAATCGATTTCCAGCGCAACCGTGACGACGGTGCTGCTGAAAATGGGGATCCGCAAGGTCTGGATGCGCGGCACCCGGCCACTGCGTGTTGGGATGCCCAGGGTGGTTGGGCCGGCCTTCACGATGCGTTTCGTGCCGGCTCGCGAAGATCTTGCGACGCCGCAGGCCTGGTCGTCACCGACCTCGACACGCGCCGCAGTCGAGGCGATGCCTGCGGGCGCCATTGCGGTGGTCGATGCGATGGGCATCGCCGATGCGGGGATTTTCGGAGACATCCTGTGCGAGAGAATGGTGCAGCGAGGAGTCGCTGGTCTGGTCACAGATGGCGGAATGCGCGATGTGGATGGCGTGCTGGCGACCGGTCTTCCGGTCTGGTGTCAGGGTGCTGCAGCGCCGCCGGCCGTCTCGGCACTGAGCTTCATTGACTGGCAACAGCCGATTGGCTGCGGTGGGGTTGCCGTGTTCCCGGGTGACATTGTCGTTGCAGATTCAGATGGCGCCGTCCTGATTCCGGTCGCATTGCTCGACGCCGTCATCGCGGCTGCCCACGAGCAAGAGGCGCTGGATGCCTGGGTGCTTGCTCAGGTTGCGCAGGGCGCGGCTTTGCCTGGTCTGTATCCTCCCAACGACGAAAATCTCGCCCGCTATCGCGCCGGTCGCTGAATAAGGCCGGCACATTTTCAACTGGGGCGGGTCGCCCCCAGTGTGTCGAGTGCTCAGCTCGACGCATTGTTGCTTGAAAGACTCAGATGACTTCAGATCACAGCAACGAACATCTCAATACGAGCGCCGCCCAGGTCAGCATTCCGAACATCAAGCCGATCGGTCTGGTCGGACTTGGTGCAATGGGACGCGGTGTCGCCACCAACCTGCTTGCCAAGGGTTACAAGGTCCTTGGCTTTGACGTGCGCCCCGAGGCCGGTGACTGGCTGCGTGAGCTGGGCGGCAGCTTTTCAGGCAGTCTGCGCGATCTGGGAGAGCAGTGCGAGATCATCGTCAGCTTTGTCGTCAACGATGCGCAGACTGAGGCGGTACTGTTCGGTGACAACGGCCTTGCGGCCTCAATGAGTCCCGGTTCGATCTTCGTCGCCTGCAGCACGATGCCGCCTGCCTATGTGGCGGCACTGCAGTCGCGTCTCGCCGAGCGCTCGATCAGGCTCGTCGATGCACCGGTGACCGGCGGAGCCGCTGGCGCGCTGAAGGGCACGTTGACCGTGATGACCGCAGGTGACCCTGCGACCTGCGAGCTCGTACGACCGGTGCTGGCCACCTTCGGTGCGCGGATTTATCACCTGGGCGAGCATGCAGGGGCTGGCGCGCAGATGAAAGTAATCAAT
>JAURMJ010000156.1 GCA_030830765.1 Quisquiliibacterium sp. | reverse complement strand
TATCACCTGGGCGAGCATGCTGGGGCTGGCGCGCAGATGAAAGTAATCAATCAGCTTTTGTGTGGCGTGCACCTGGCGGCAGCCGGTGAAGCTTTGGCGCTTGCGCGCAAACAGGGTCTGCCGCTGTCGACCGTGCACGAAATCCTGTGCAGTGGCTCCGGGTCGTCCTGGATGCTCGGTGATCGCGGACCGCGCATGGTGCGAGAAGCCTACGACGAGGTGACTTCAGCCGTGGATATTTTCGTCAAGGATCTCGGTCTGGTGCTTGATGCCTGCGCGCAGTCCGATTATGAAGCGCCGCTGGCCAGCGTCGCACATGCCGCGTTTCGTGCAGTCAGTGCACGGGGCCTTGGGGCGATTGATGATTCAGCGGTGATCCTGAATTATTCGGACAAGGCAGGGCAAGACTGACGCGCTGTGTATCACGCCCGCTGCAGAGGCCATCGTGCACAGGGCGCAGGCAGGCAGCGGGGTGTCATCAGAAGTACCTGACCGGTTCAGGGCGCAGGCCGGTGGTCAGATGCCTGCTCAGCCATGCGCTCGGCCCGTCTGTCGCTCGCCTCCCAGACCATCGGCCTGGCACGTTCCTGGCCCAGCAGTTCGATCGGGTCATGGTTGTCGATGTGGCCCCACTGGCCCCGATAAACCGAGTAACCGCAAAGTTCCTGAAGACGGCGTGGAAAGCGCTGCGCAGTCTCACGCGGGATGCCCAGTTGCAGGTTTTCCTGCTGCCGCATCCAGCCTGCACAGTAGTAGCAGGACAGAGCCCAGCGTCGTTGTTGGGAACGGTTCTGGCCACCGGCATGCCAGAGTGCGCTGTCAAAGATGACGACGCTGCCGGCCGGCACAATCACTGGCTCGGACGGGTAATGCCTGCCGTACTCGGGTGCATGGTCGAGCAGATGGCTTCCTGGCACGATCTGCGTCGCCCCGTTTTCCTCGGTGAAGTCCGATAGCGCCCAGATGGCATTGACCGACAGGGTCGGGTGTGGTCTTGGCAGTGGAATTTGCTGGGTGTCCTCATGCATCGGCTGGGCCTGCTGGCCGGGCCCCAGCGTCAGCGAGCAGAACGATGACAGCAGCAGTTCCCGATCAAGCAGATGCTGCGCGATTGCGAGCACATCCGGTTGCAGCGGCACCTGCCAGAAAAGCTCGTCATGGGCCAGCAGGTTGTTGATGCGGACGGTGTTCAGACCCTCGAAGCGCGTGGTCGCGAAGCCAAAGCCTTTCTCGGTTTCCAGGCGTTGAAGCGCAGCGCGCAACTGCTGCACGGTGCCCGGGTCGATGAGCCCTTTGAGCACCGTGTAGCCCTGGGTCCTGACTGCCTCGACGTGATTGATTTCGTCTGCCATGAGTTCTGTTTCCCCGCTGCAGCAGATCGTCGCACACTCAGTGGTGATTCCAATGAAAAACCGTCGCGTTCTTCCTGTCGGTGTCAGCGCGAAGCAGACCCGAGGAGAGGACCCGAACGTAGCGCATGCTGTTCAGGTTCTGCAGTAAATACCGCCCGCCACCAACCGGAAGCACCTTCCATTGCATGTCCTTGATCGAGGTATCACAGGCGCGGCCTTTCTTCAGATTCAATGTTCCGGTCTCGTTGATCGTCTCAAGCCATCGGCCGTCAATCGTGTTGCGGATCCAGCGACCATACTGAACCCCGGGGATGTCGAACAGCTCGAAAGTCTCCCAGGCACGACGCGGATCTTTTGGAGGTTGCGTGGCACCGAGTCCCACCATGTCTTTGCGGCCTTCTGCGGTGACGCCACCTCGGGCATGACGGCCAGTCGTCACCTGGATAAAGCTCCAGATGCCTTGTGTCGTCGTGTGCTCGCAGCTGCCTGCGGCGCGCGGCGTTGCACTGCCTGACCCCGTTGCAGCTGTTCTGGTTGAGGGCGCACGGCCTGCTGGCGGGGATGCGGACGCCGGGGCCGATTCGCTGGCAGGTCGGGTTGACGTGGCAGATCGTTCAGTTGCATTTGGACTCTGCGTAATCTGCGCCACATGGCCAGTCTCGAAGACGTAGTTCCGGCTGCACCGGGTTCCGGCATGGCAGGAGAAGTCCACGCCCCCCGGCGGCAGCTGAATCTCGAGCGACGGGATCCAGATGACATCGCGCCAGGTATGGCCCCAGATGCCCAGGTCGACGGTGACTCGATATTGCACGCCCGGTGTGACGGTAAATGCCAGGTTGTAGATGGGTTTGCCGATTGCGATCTGGCTCATCCCGTTGGCCGGATTGATCTTGACCCGTTGTGTGGCGCCACTGGAAATGCGTGATTCGCGCTCGGGTGAACCTTCCAGATCCTTGAATGCGAACTTCAGGCTGTCGGAGGTCAGGTCGACTTTGACGCCGGGGAACAGCTTCGCCGCGACGACCCCGTAGTCGCCATAGCCCATTAGAAGATCAATGTCAGTCAGGAATTTCTCAAAGCTGCGCAGGCCACGTCTGCCAGGTTCCGGCGGGTCGAACTGTCCGTTCGTGTAAGGGCGCGGAAGCCGTTCGGTGAAATCCTTGCTCGATCGGTACTCGGTCTTTTGGGTGCCCACGCGGGGCAGCCGGTAGCGAATCCCGGCAACCGCTGTGTACTCGGCCACGATCTCCTTGCCATCGAAGACCTTGCCGCGCTCGAGCCCTGCTTGCTGATAGGCTGCTGCGTCCCCGTTGAAGGCTGTGAATGTCGGTTTGACCGTAGCCCACCAACCACTGCCCTTCCATTCATAATCGAGCGTCATGCGGATCGGGAAGCGCAGGCCCAGTCCGTAGCCCAGATTGACGTAGGGCTCGATGTAATAGGTTTCCTTGCAGCCGACAACGCACCAGTAAACGGTCTTTGAGAACCGCTTCTGCCACTCATAGTTCTTGCCCAGCGTGAAACCGGTCAGGAACACAGCGTTCACACTTTTGCTGACGGTCTGTCGCGCCGCCTGCTGATCACGCTGGTTGTGCGATCCAGCGTTTCGCCCGGTCTGAGCCGGCGGTGCAGTGGCTTCGGCGCCTTCTCGAGGGGCTGCCATCCGCTGCATCAATGCGATCGTCTCAGGCGTCAACTGCGGCGCCATATTCGTCATGGCCGGGAAGTGCTTAAGGTCGCTGATCAGGGGGATGAAGAACGCCTCCTCGATCGTTGTTTCAGCGGCATTGAGCATTTCAACCGCCAGATCCTCCTCGCTGAGGGCTTGCAGACGGGAGACCTCAGCGCTTCCCAGTTCCCGCAGGGCATCGGGTGAGTTCAGGAAACGTCGGGTCTGTGCGACCTGGCGAATGACCTCATCCTTTGTCCCCGCGAGATCCCGCTCGGCCAGCTGTCGCTGTTGCGGATCTGCGATATAACGCTCGCTGCCCGCCTGGCGCAACAGGGCTGTCGTCCCTGCCAGATTCTTGCGAGTCCCGCATTGCACACCGGCCTGATTCAGGAGTTCGCGCTTGCTTGAGCAGGCACCGATCCGCACTTTGTAGCTCAGCTTCTGGTTGACCAGTACACCGTTCGGGATCTCGATCAATTCGCTGTCCAGCGCTTCAATCCTGACCAGCCCCTGAAGTTTTGAAATCGCTTCAGCCTGCCTGAGCAGCAGGTTTTGGGGACCCTTGAGCTGAGCAACATTCAGTTTTTGGGCACCAATCGACACAGATTGGGGGCCGGTCAAGGCTTTCAGATCGAAGCGACGAATGGCTTGAATGTTTGGGGGGAGTCTCAGATTGCTCGGCGAGCTCAACGTTGAGGTCATGACCAGGCCGCGGGCTGGTTGCTCTGCTCCGACTGCCGTGACGGGGCCGGACGTGGCTGAGCGCGTCACTGTGGCTGCGCTGGCTTCAGGGCGCGCAGACTGCGCTTGCGCCTGACTCAATGTGACGCAGATCATGAGAGCAAGTTGAACGGACCAATGGGCGAGCTTTTCGGGCATTTGATTTTTCATGACTTCTCTTTGGGACGTCGCTGATCGATCGTTCGATGAATGTTCTGATGGTGTGTCGCAGCCGGCCGAGCTTTTCACTGGACGATGACTGGGTCAAAGTAAGTAGGTTCACGGGTCGGGTCAAGGCTTCGGTCCCACGATGCGGGACCGGGCGGATTGCGAGGTGCGCTTCGCGCTGCTCTGAGCCTTGAGCTCTGGCAGAATCAGAGAATTCGCGCGGAAAGCCGCAAGGCCGCCCGTCTCATGAGCCTGTTCTGTGCTGGGGGCAAGACCAAGATGAAGGCAGCCGTACTGGAGCAACCGCAAAAACCGCTGGTGATCGAAGACGTCCAACTGGCTGCGCCTGGACCGCATGAAGTGCTGGTCCGTACAGGCGCAGTCGGTGTCTGCCACAGCGATCTTCATTTCATCGACGGCATCTACCCGCATCCACTGCCGGCGGTTCCCGGACATGAGGTTGCGGGCGTTGTTGAAGCGGTCGGTTCACAGGTCACTGAGTTCAAGCCCGGTGATCATGTGATCGGCTGTCTCTCGGTCTTCTGTGGTCACTGCGCTCACTGCATCACGGGTCGTCTGGTGCTGTGCGCCACCCCCGAAGTCAAAATTCCGCCGGGCAAGGCGAAACGGATGACGTTCCGGGATGGTCAGCATCTGAACCAGATGCTGCAACTTTCAGGGTTTGCTGAGCAATTACTCGTGCATGAGCATGCACTGGCCAAGGTCCGGCCCGACATGCCGCTGGATCGCGCCGCGCTGATCGGCTGCGCCGTCACGACCGGTTTTGGTGCCGTCGTCAATACCGCGAAGGTGAGGGCCGGCGAGACGGTTGCGGTGATTGGTTGCGGCGGTATTGGTCTGGCGGCGATCCAAACCGCGTATCTTGCCGGTGCCGCGCGCGTGATTGCTGTTGACCGTATTCCCGCCAAGCTCGAGTTTGCCCGAACGATGGGGGCGACCGATGTCATCGATGCGAGCCAGGGCGATGCCGTCGAGCAGCTGCGTGAACTGGTTGGTGCAGGCGTGGATCATGCTTTTGAAGCAATCGGTCTGAAGCAGACCGCCGAGCAGGCCTGGGCGATGATTGCGCCGGGCGGCACGGCGACCGTGATTGGCATGATTCCGCCAGGCGTCAAGGTTGAACTGCATGGCCCGGACTTTTTGCGTGAAAAGAAGATCCAGGGCTCGCTGATGGGTTCGAATCATTTCCGGGTGGATATGCCCCGGATCATCGATTTGTACCTGCAGGGACGCTTCAAGCTGGATGAGATGATTTCTCAGCGCTTGCCACTGTCGCAGATCAATGATGGGCTGGACGCGCTGCGCGAAGGAAATATCGCCAGGACCGTGATTACCTTCGATGGGGTTGCTTGACGAGGCTTTCAGCCCAGCAGGACACAGCCCCAGATCATCACGACATTGAACAGTGCCAGCAGCACGGCGGCACTGCCGATATCCTTGGCGCGCTTGGACAGGTCATGGCGGTCCAGAGAGATTCGGTCGATTGCGGCCTCCACGGCCGAGTTGAGCAGTTCCACGATCAGCACCAAGAGCACGCTGCCGACCATCAGTGCCTTGCCAGCCCCGCTGGGGCCCAGATAAAGCGCCAGCGGAATCAGCAGCAGCGCGAGCAGTGATTCCTGTCGAAATGCGTCTTCATGTCGATAGGCGGCTCGCAGGCCGGCCATCGAGTAAAAGAGGGCATTGCGCAACCGAACGATCCCGGTTTTTCCCTTGAACGGACTTTCCATGACAAAAACCTGATGACTGTCCCGTCAGTGCTTCGCTGATCTTAGGGCCGGGAGGTGATGTGCGGACATGATTCAGTTCGGCTTGTCGACCGCGATGAACGCACGGATCTCGCGTAGTTTGGCCTTCACAATGCGGGCATTGTCAATGCCGATGCGAACCATGATCTTGCGGCCGGCCGACATCGATTCGAGCTCGGGGTCGGCGAACTTGTACATGACCTTGGGCTGAACCAGCATGATCGGGTCAGGCAGTTCAGGCGCGGCCAGCATGTCGTC
>JAURMJ010000155.1 GCA_030830765.1 Quisquiliibacterium sp. | reverse complement strand
TGAGCGTGGTGTTCGGCTTTCGGGCGGTCAGCGCCAGCGCATTGCGATCGCCCGGGCACTGCTCAAGAATCCACCGCTGTTGCTGCTCGACGAAGCCACCAGTGCGCTCGATGCCGAGAGCGAAAAACTTGTGCAGCAGGCACTTCAGGTCGCGATGCAGGGGCGCACCACGCTGGTCATTGCGCATCGGCTTGCAACGGTCGTCGAAGCAGACCGGATCGTCGTACTTGATCATGGCCGACTGGTCGATCAGGGCTCGCATGCGCAGTTGATGGAGAACGCCGGGTTATACGCGCGGCTGGCGTCAATGCAATTCACTGTGTGAAACAAACCAGCGCCCGCTGTCTCTGCCGCGAGAAAAACTGACGGCACTATGCGGTTGTTCGTTCAGCGCATAGCGCGTGGATCGCAAGGTCCTGATGCGGTCAGCCCAAGTCGGCCGCGAGCTATCCGCTGCACCCTAAATAAGGATGATTCCGATGGCCAATCGTCTCGCTGGCAAACTGATTCTTGTGACCGCAGCCGCCCAGGGCATGGGCCGTGCGGCCGCGCTGGCCATGGCGCGCGAAGGTGCTCGTGTGATCGCCACCGACATCCGTGATGATTTGCTCGCGACGCTCTCCGAGGAAGCGCGCGTCGCAGGGCATCCGCTGCAGATCCAACACCTTGACGTGACCGATGGCGATGCCGTCGAGCGTCTGATCGGTGGACTCGATGCGCTCGATGTGTTGTTCAACTGCGCGGGCTATGTCCACCAGGGGTCGATCTTCGAGTGTTCCGACAAGGACTGGGATTTCAGTTTTGCAATCAATGTGCGCTCGATGTTCAGCACGATCCGTTCCGCACTGCCCAAGATGATTGAAAACGGCGGTGGCTCGATCATCAACATGGCGTCGGTCTGTTCTTCGGTCAAGGGTTTCCCGAACCGTTTCGCGTACGGAACAACCAAGGCTGCAGTGATCGGTCTGACCAAATCAGTGGCAGCCGATTTCGTCACTAAAGGTGTCCGTTGCAACTGCATTGGCCCGGGCACAGTCGAGACACCGAGCCTGCATGATCGGATGCGTGAGCTTGGCGATATCGACGAGGCACGCAAGATGTTTGTTGCCCGGCAACCGATGGGCAGGCTTGCCACGTCCGAAGAAATCGTGCCGATCGTGGTCTATCTGGCCAGTGATGAAAGCGTATTTGCCACCGGGCAGATTTTCAATGTCGACGGCGGCATCACAATCTGATCTGGCCGTGGCAGCGGGCGAGTCGCGAGTCTCGCGTCGTCGTCCCGGGGCCGGCAAGGCAGTGCGCGAACCGCGCTACGCCAAGCTGCGCGAGTCGCTGGTCAAGGACATCGCAAGTGGCAAGTATCAGGTCGGCTCACTGTTGCCCCCGGAGTTCCAGCTTGCCGAAACCTACGGCGTCAGCCGACATACGGTGCGCGAGGCAACCCGCAAGTTGGCCGACATCGGACTGATTTCGCGGCGTCCGGGCATTGGTACGGTCGTCTGCGCCCAGCATGATCCGCAGCCTTATGTGGCGGGTCTTGGTACGGTCAAGGATCTGTTCGACTATACGAATGCGACCCGTCTCGAAGTGTTGAATCGCCGTGCTGTGAAGGCGAACAAGGCGCTTGCAGGCCTGCTCGGATGTACGGTCGGTGAATCCTGGGTTGAATTGATGGCGTTCCGCCATGCCATCGGTCAGAACTTGCCAATCTCGTATACGCGCGTCTACCTTCGGCCCGAGTTTGAGGGCATCGAGAAACAGTTGCGTGGCAATCACATCAGTATCTACGCGATGCTCGAGCGTCATTTTCATCAGAGGATCGAAGCGGTTCGCCAGGAGATCGAAGCTGCGCTGATGCCGGCTGATGCGGCTCGGTTGCTGGGCGTCTCAGCCAGGAGCGCAGCGCTTGCGATGCGACGGGCTTATCTGGATCCGTCCGGGCGCGTGCTCGGTGTTTCAGACAACTTATATCCAGCCGACCGTTTCCGGCTGGTGACTCACTGGAACCGCGACGACACGCAGTTTGGTTGACAGTCGAATTGGGCGTTCCTAACATCGACTGAACCCTGAATGTCCGTACATTAACGCGCTATACCGGATGTAACAGATCGGCCGCTCGGTGACGGATTTTCCGTCGCACTCGCGGTCCCGGTCCCGGTCCCGCGCAATCGAGCCCAGGCGACTTTGCAGATGTCCAACATCCAAGATAGTGTCCGACCCTTTTCCGATCTGGTCGTCATCGAGCTCGGCCACAGTGTGGCTGCGCCCTTTGCTGGCCAGATTTTTGGTGAGCTCGGGGCCGAAGTCATCAAGATCGAGAAAAAGGACGGCGACGATGCCCGCAAATGGGGGCCTCCCTTCGTCGAAGGGGCGTCGACCTTCTTCCAGTCGCTGAACCGCAATAAGACCTCGGTGGTTTGCGATCTGCGCTTGCAGTCTGACCGGGACGCTTTGTTGGCGTTGATTCGCGAGCGCGCCGACATCGTGATTCAGAACCTGCGCCCTGGACAGACCGAGAGTCTCGGTCTTGACGGCGACTCTCTGCTTGCGATCAAGCCGTCGCTGATTTATTGCAACCTGGGTGCGTTTGGGCGAGTCGGCCCGCTGCGGGATCGTCCTGGTTATGACCCGCTGATGCAGGCCTTCGGCGGCATCATGAGCACCACTGGAGAGCCCGGCCGTCCCTCGGTGAGGGTTGGCGCCTCGATTGTCGACATGGGAACCGGGATGTGGGCCGTGATCGGCATTCTGACTGCCTTGCGCGAGCGGCAGGCTAGCGGCAAAGGCTGCGTCGTCGACGTGTCTTTGTTTGAGACCGCCACCTGCTGGTCATCACTGCTGGCCTCTCAATATCTGGGCGGAGACGTATTAGCCGAGAAGCAGGGTTCGGGAGCCTCCGGCATCGTGCCCTACAAGGCCTACGCGACCCGTGATGGCGAGCTTGTGATCGCGGCTGGCAGCGATGGTCTATTTCGTGCGCTGGCCAAGGTGGTCGGTCATCCGGAATGGATCGAGGACCCGCGTTATCTGGATAACCCGAGTCGGGTGCAAAACCAGGTGCAACTCTACGGACAGCTTGACGCGATCATCGCAGCAAAGGACACGGCCCATTGGGTCGAGCAGCTGGAAGCGGCAGGCATCCCTTGCGCCCAGGTGCAGAATATTGCTCAGATGGTTGCGCACCCTCAGACCGAGGCCCTTGGCCTGGTTCAGCCGGTGCCCGGAACTGGCATGAAATTTCTCGGACTGCCGCTCAGCTTCGACGGCAAACGGCCGCATCCAAGATTTGCCCCGCCCCGGCTGGGCGAACATACCCAACAAATTTTCGATCGGAAGACAGACGCATCATGACTTTCCCCACCTACGAAACCCTGCTGACAGACATGGTCGACGAGCATGTGCTGCTCGTCACCTTGAATCGCCCTCAGGTCGGCAATGCAATCAATACGCAGATGGGCCGTGATCTGCTCGATTTGTGGACACGTCTGACCGAAGATTCCGGCGAAGTCCGCTGTGTTGTACTGACTGGATCGGGTGACCGCATCTTCTGCGCCGGTGGCGATCTGAAAGAGCGCAACGGCATGACCAAGCAACAGTGGGTTCGTCAGCATGAACTCTTCGAGCGTCAGTACTGGACGCTGACCGACATGCCGATCCCGGTGATCGCTGCGATCAACGGCCATGCCTACGCCGGTGGTTTTGAAACCGTCCTGACCTGCGACTTCGCGTATGCATCGAACGCTGCGCGTTTCGCGCTGACTGAAGTCACGCTCGGCATCATGCCGGGGGCTGGCGGCACGCAGAACCTGCCGCGTGCGATCGGCGAGCGCCGCGCCAAGGAAATGCTGATGACCGGCCAGCCAATTTCGGCGGCAAAGGCGCTCGAGTGGGGTGTGGTCAACGAGTTGTGCGAGCCTGGCAAGGTGGTTGAACGCGCACTTGAGACGGCACGCGTGATCGCCGGTAACGCACCGCTGTCAGTGCGTCAGATCAAGAAGTCAGTTCGCTATGGCGGCCAGATGGAATT
>JAURMJ010000154.1 GCA_030830765.1 Quisquiliibacterium sp. | reverse complement strand
TCTCCGGCAATGATTTCGTACTGGCGGCTTGCCGAGTCGGTCCCGGGCGGAACGGTATCGATTGCGCGCACCACAATCGGCTGCATCAGTCCGTGCTGGCGGATCGACGCCGCCAGTTCGCCAAGAGCCGTCTCGTCCATTCGGGTACGAGGCTGGTAGCGCCCTGGCTGCATCTGGGTGACCTTGAGATGCTGCGGCGGACCGTCACCGCGTTCAGCAGCGACAGTTGCCGGTGAGTCGGCTCCCAGCAAAGCCTCGAGACCGCGGCCAAGGCCCTTGGGTTTGGATTTGCTCATTCCTTGCTCCGTATCGTCCGCAACTCGGGTCCCTGTCTCAGGCACCCGCTTTCAGACGCTCAATCAGTTCAGCGCCGAACTCCAGATAGGCCTTGGCGCCCCGCGAGCCCGGATCAAACACGACACCCGGCTGCCCATAGCTCGGCGCTTCGGCCAACCGCACATTGCGCGGGATGACCGTCCGAAAAACCTTATCCCCGAAATGCTGCTCAAGCTGCGCCGAAACCTGCTGAGCCAATGTCATGCGCGGATCGAACATCACGCGCAGCAAGCCGATCACCGTCAGGTCGCTATTGAAGTTCGCATGGACTTTCTTGATCGTGTTGACCAGATCGGACAGCCCCTCCAGCGCGTAGTACTCGCACTGCATCGGGATGATCACCCCGTGGGCGGAACAAAAGCCGTTCAGCGTCAGCATGGACAGTGACGGCGGGCAATCGATCAGCACGAAATCGTAGCGCGAATCAACCTCGGCAAGCGCCTGCTTCAGACGCGTTTCGCGCTCGTCGATGTCGACAAGTTCGACCTCGGCACCCGCAAGCTCACGGTTTGCGGGCAGCACCATGTAGTCGCCCGAGGGCGAAGGCTGGACAGTCTGTTCAACGCTCGCCAGTCCGATCAGCACGTGATAGACAGAACGCTGCAGCGAACGTTTGTCGATGCCACTGCCCATCGTGGCATTGCCCTGCGGGTCAAGATCAACCAGCAAGACCCGCTGTCCGTGTCGCGCGAGTGCTGCGGCAAGGTTCACGGTGGTCGTCGTCTTGCCCACTCCACCCTTCTGATTCGCAACGACGAAAATTCGTGCCATTGGGGTTTTGTCGTTCCGAGTTAGACGTTGAGGGATCCGTCGCCTTTCGGACACGGACGCAGGATCAGCAGATGCCGGCTCGCATCGAGCATCGGTACCTGCAGTGTAATCGTTGTATCGAGTTGAGCTTGCGCTGGCAGTGCCGCAATCTCGTCCTCCGGCAGACGCCCTTTCATCGCGGCCCAGGCGCCCTCGGGACTGAGCAGATGCGCACTGCAGGAGACAAACTGTTCCAGCGACGAAAATGCCCTTGAAACGATCAGGTTTGCCGGGGGCAGATCAGCGGGCACCTGCAATGCTTCGATCCGGGCATGATGCGCATGCAGATTCATCAATGAGAGCTCGGCCCGCACCTGCCCGATGAAGGCCGCCTTCTTGCTGACGGTGTCGACGCAATGGACCTGGGCACGTGGCTCCACGATCGCAATCACCACACCGGGCAAGCCACCGCCGGATCCGACATCGACGACGACCGATGAAGCGGCAAGCAGACGCTGTCCGCGCAAGGGACCGATGATCGCCAGGCAATCAAACAGGTGCTGCACCAGCATCTCGCGGAGATCGCGAATTGCGGTCAGGTTGTAGACCGCATTCCATTTGGCCAGCAAGGCCAGATACTCGAGAAGGCGTTCGCACACCGTCGGATCGAGATCAAGCTGCGTGCGCCTCAGGGCATCGCCAAGCTCGCGTTGCAGCTCATCCTGACTGAGCGCCTGCCGGGTGGTTCGCGCGAACTTTGATGGCTTTGGTGCGTTCGGGTCATGCCGGCTCGTGCGGCCCGCATCGAGCAGCTTGCCATCCGTACGGTGATGTCTGGGCGCACTGCGCATTCAGGCAGCCTGTCGAGCCGAGCGGCGCTTCTTCAAGTAGACCAGTAAGAGTGAAATGGCAGCCGGTGTGACCCCGGAGATCCGGGCTGCGACGCCAATCGTCGGTGGCCGCTGTGTACTGAGCTTGCCAAGCACCTCATTGGACAGCCCGCGAACTTGTGAATAGTCGAAATCGTCGGGGATAGGCAGCGTTTCGTTGTGCTCGTGGCGTGCAACCTCCGCCTGCTGCTTGGCAATGTATCCGGCGTACTTACTCTGGATTTCGATCTGCTCGACAATTTGCTCCAGGCGCAGCGGGTCAAGGCCAAGCTCGTCTCCCCGCTGGTTGATCGCGGGGCCGGATATCTGGGCAAGCGCCGAATAGCGGACATCCGGGCGGCGCAACAGCTCTGCCAGCGTGTAATCGCGTTCAATTGGCTGGCCGATCAATTGCTGAGCACGCTCGGGCGGCAGCACCCTGGGGTTGACCGAGACTGATGCAAGACGCTGCAACTCAGCATTGATGGCATCGCGCTTGCGGCAGAAGGCATCCCAGCGGACGTCATCCACGACACCGAGCTTACGGCCGAGTTCAGTCAGCCGCAGATCGGCGTTGTCCTCACGAAGGCTCAAACGGTATTCGGCCCGGCTTGTGAACATCCGGTAAGGCTCGGCAACACCGGAGGTAATCAGGTCGTCGACCAATACGCCCATATAAGCCTGGTCGCGACGCGGCGTCCAGCAATCACGATCGCTGACCTGCAGTGCGGCATTGAGACCGGCGAGTAACCCCTGGGCCGCCGCCTCCTCGTAGCCGGTGGTGCCGTTGATCTGTCCGGCAAAGAACAACCCGTCGATCTGGCGCGTTTCCAGGGACGGCTTCAGACCGCGGGGGTCGAAGAAGTCGTACTCGATCGCGTAGCCCGGGCGCAGGATGTGGGCATTTTCGAGGCCGGGAATCGTGTGCACCAGGGCCAGTTGCACATCGAATGGCAGGCTCGTGGAGATGCCGTTCGGATAGAATTCATTGGTCGTCAGGCCCTCTGGCTCCAGAAAGACCTGATGAGATTCCTTATCGGCAAAACGGTGGATTTTGTCTTCCACCGATGGGCAGTAGCGAGGACCCACTCCCTCGATAACGCCCGTATACATTGGGCTTCTGTCCAAACCCTCTCGAATGATCTCGTGGGTTCGCGCGTTTGTATGAGTGATCCAGCACGGCAATTGTTCCGGGTGCTGGCCTGCATCGCCCAAAAAGGAAAACACCGGAACGGGGTTCAGATCACCAGGCTGCGCCAGGCATTTGGAAAAGTCGATTGTCCTGCCATCAAGGCGCGGCGGGGTCCCCGTCTTCAGGCGACCCTGGGGCAGCTTCAGTTCGCGCAGCCTTGCAGCAAGCGAAATCGAAGGGGGATCGCCGGCGCGTCCAGCGGGGTGATTTTCCAACCCGACATGGACAAGGCCATTCAGGAAGGTTCCGGCAGTCAGGACAACCGCCCGCGCTCGGAATCGAATCCCCAGTTGCGTCACCGCACCGGTCACACGCCCGCCCTCAAGAATCAGATCATCAACAGCCTGTTGGAAGATCCACAGATTTGGCTGGTTCTCCAGCCGTGTACGAATGGCTTTTCGATACAACACGCGATCGGCCTGAGCGCGAGTTGCCCTGACTGCTGGCCCTTTGCTTGAATTCAGGATCCGGAACTGGATACCCGCCTCATCTGTCGCTGCCGCCATCGCCCCCCCAAGCGCATCGACCTCTTTGACGAGATGACCCTTTCCGATACCACCAATCGACGGATTGCAGGACATCTGCCCGAGCGTCTCGATGTTGTGGGTCAGCAGCAAGGTGCGGACACCAACCCGCGCAGCAGCGAGTGCAGCCTCCGAGCCTGCATGGCCACCACCAACTACGATCACGTCAAATTCTTCTGGATGCAGCATGGATTGAAGCCCTTTGGGCAACGAAGCGGGGACCGCGGATTATAGGCGCTCGCTTTGCATTGCAAAAGTGTTGCGCGGCTTTTGAGGGGGAATCATCAGGACTAAACAGATAACCGGACAGATGCATGAGTCTGACAGGAGGCGTTTACCCGACGACACTTCCCTCCGTTGATCGACGACGCCCAATGTTTCACGTGAAACACCTTGTCACCCCCAGTCTCAGGCCCTCGCCTCGGCTGG
>JAURMJ010000153.1 GCA_030830765.1 Quisquiliibacterium sp. | reverse complement strand
CGATCGCCCTGGATGACGGTTCGGTGCTGCTTGTTGAAATTGCGCGTGGCACGCTGACCCGTGTCGACGTCGACGGCCGCGTCAGCGTCGTGGCCGAACTGGGCGGCGGGCCGAACGGGGCTGCGATGGGCCCGGGTGGTGACATCTTTGTCTGCAATAACGGGGGCTTTCGCTGGCACCGAGCCAAGGACGGCGGCCTGCGACCGATGACGCAACCCGACGACTATTCCGGCGGACGCATTGAGCGGGTGAATCTATCCACAGGCAAGGCCGAACGCATCTACGAAAAAGTCGCCACCAATGACGGCGAATTCGCGCTGCGCGGTCCCAACGATCTGGTCTTTGATGCAGACGGCGGCTTCTGGTTCACCGATCTGGGCAAGGGCCGTGCCCGCGAGTTGGATCGCGGCGGCATTTATTACGCCAAAGCCGATGGCAGCGCCATTCACGAGGCCTTGCATCCGGTCATGACGCCGAACGGCATCGGCCTGTCCCCGGCTGGGGATGTCGTTTATTTTGCCGAGACCGAGTCGGCCCGCGTCTGGGCCTTCGAGACGACCGGCAACGGTCATCTGACCAAGCTGCCCTTCCCATCACCGCATGGCGCACGTTTCATCGCGCAGCCAGGAGGGGTCTATCAGCGCTTCGATTCGCTGGCCGTTGATTCACTTGGCAACGTGCTGGTCGCCACGCTGCTGCACGGGGGCATCACGACGATTGCGCCCGATGGCCGCCTGCTTGGGCACCTTGCCTTGCCTGATACGTTTGTGACCAATCTGTGCTTCGGCGGACCGGATCTGCGCACACTGTATGTGACGCTTTCCAATCACGGCAAACTGATCGCGATCGATGACTGGCCGATCCCTGGCCTGCGCCTGAATCATCAGTAGCGAGCCGTCACCGTTGCGCCATAACGTACTTGCATCAACCCCAACCATTCATCAGGCGCAAACGGGCTGACTGCGAAGAGTTTCAGTCCGTCCCGACCAACTCCCCGACCTGCGAAGGAAAATGACATGAGCAGCCTGATTACCCTGACCTCCAGCGACGGCTTCCAGCTGCCCGCCTATGTGGCCCAACCCACGGGCACGCCACGCGGCGCGCTGGTGATCGTGCAGGAGATCTTCGGCGTCAACAGCCACATCCGGGCGGTGGCCGACGGCTACGCGGCCGATGGTTTTCTGGCGATTGCACCGGCGCTGTTCGAGCGGGTTTCACCAGGGTTCGAAACCGGCTATACGCCCGAAGAAATTGCAGCCAGCCGCGAACTGATGGCCAAGGTCTCGATCGACGATGCCCTGAAGGACGTCGCAGCCTGCATCGACTCTGTGAAGTCTGCCGGCCGGGTCGGCATCGTCGGCTATTGCTGGGGCGGCACGGTTGCATGGCTGGCCGCGACCCGCCTGGCCGGGCTGGCCTGCGCGGTTCCGTATTACGGCGGTCAGATGGGCAAGTACAGCAATGAAACGCCACGCTGCCCGGTCATGGGTCACTTCGGCGAACACGATACGATGCCGGCCCCGGATCAGATTCGGGCTCTTGTCGATATCCATCCGTCAGTGAGTGCATACTTTTACAGCGCTGGACATGGCTTTAACTGCGATCAGCGTGGCTCCTTCGATGCCGCAGCAAGCGCCCTGGCCCGTGAGCGCACGCTGGCCTTCCTGACCGAGCAGGTCGGCTGAACGGTGCACAGCCGCTCAGACGCACGAAGCGCAGGCCGCCAACAACTCAGTCTTTCTGGTCGAGCAGATCCCGATTCCCCGGTTTGAGCACGAGGCCGGTCAATCCGGCCTTACCGCGGGCTGACGGATCTCGTAAAGCGGGCGATTCGCGCGACGATCGGGAGATCAGACCGCTTCTGCGGCTTGCGGATCCCGAAGCCAAGCTGGATCTTTCAGGAAAACGGTCTGACCCCGATGAGCGGGCCATGCAACCAGAACGCGAAGACCGCCCAGCCTCCAAGGCCGGCCAGGATCGTCAGCCCGTTGCCAAACAAGTCACTGCCCGATTTGCTCACGCCTGCTGCCCGGTCACGACGCCGGGCAATCGCAAACACCATCGCAGCCCAGACCATGAAGCTGCCGAACAGCAGCACATCGGCCAACCGGCCATTGGACAGCAGGTGGGCCAATGCCCAGGCCTTGATCCCGGCTGTCATCGGATGACCGATTGCCGCTTTAAGTCGATTCCGCGGCACGTAGGCTGCAGCCACCAGCACAAAGGCGACCAGCGTCAGCAGCGAGGACAGATGACGCAGCCAGATCGGCGGCGACCAGAGGTCGATCGGATGCAGGCGCGACTGGCCATAACCCCAAACGATCAACACCAGCGCCAGCAGGGTCAACAGCGAGTACACGGCCCGGTAAAGTTTCATGCCACGCGCAGCAATCTGTGCGTCACGCCAGCCGGGCGCAAGGCTGCCGATAGAGTGCACACCGATGAACAGGAGCAGGCCGAGGATCAAGGTTGTCATGTTGTCTCCAAATGGTCATGGCATGCGGATCCAGCGACCTGATGCCTGGTTACTGAGGCCTTGCACCCGATGCCGGCTGCCAAATGGCCGTTGCCGTCGGATTGCGGACCAGCACGCGCTATGCAGGCTTCG
>JAURMJ010000152.1 GCA_030830765.1 Quisquiliibacterium sp. | reverse complement strand
GCAGTTGGGTTGAGGATGATTGTGATTTTCTTGTGTAATATATGTGACATTCGGAGTCGGCATGGAATACCTGATCAATCTTCTTGGCGCGGTCGCGTTGCTGATCTGGGGCATTCGCATGGTCCGCAATGGAGTGACCCGCGGATTCGGATCAGAGTTGCGGCGTCTTCTAGTCTGGGCGTCAGAGCGGCGTGTGTCGTCAGCGCTCGGCGGTTTACTCGTGACGACGCTGCTGCAGAGCAGCACGGCGACTGCATTGCTTGTGACCGGGCTGATGTCGGGCGCTGCGGCGCATGGCGGCTTTGCGCTTGCCGCGATGCTTGGCGCCGATCTGGGTAGTGCCGTGGCGGTCATGCTGCTGTCCCATCGTGTGCACTGGCTTGGTCCACTGCTGATTGCCTGCGGAGTCTTCCTTTTCCTGGGGACCCGTCGCAGCCGCAGTCTGGGTGCTGCCAGGGCACTGCTGGGGTTGGGGCTGATCATGCTGGCGCTGGGTCTGATCGCCGGGACAGCCTCCGCGGTGGCGCAATCGGAGTCGATGTTCGCAGTCCTGTCGGGTGTCGCCGATGATCGAGCGCTCGCCTTGCTGCTGGCTGCGTTATTGACGTTGCTGATGCACTCGTCGGTAGCAACTTTGCTGGTGCTTTCGGTCTTCGCCACATCCGCTTCCCTGCCGCTTTCGCTCGGTTTGGTAATGGTGCTGGGCGTGAACCTCGGGGCCTCGGCGCTACCGTTGATGGCCTCCTGGAAGGCTAGTCTGGAGATCCGCAGGGCCTTGCTGGCAAACATGCTGGCGAGAACAGGTGGAGTAGCCGTCTGTCTGCTGCTGGGTGCAACGCTGGAGGCTTGGCTGCGGGTTTGGTCGATACCGGTCGGGCAGCTGATGGTTTTGGCGCATGTTGGCCTGAACCTGGTGCTGCTCACTATTTGCCTGCCGATGGTCGGACCGATTGAACGGCTTGCCTGTCTTGTGCTGCCGGACCCGCGGGGCTTCCAGCTCGAGCAGGCCGAGTCCTACCTGGATGAATCGGCTCTTTCGACGCCCTCGGTTGCCTTGTCCTGTGCAGCCCGGCAGGCGCTGAAGATTGGTGACACGGTCCAGGGAATGCTTCGGGCCAGTATCGAGGTGCTGCGCACCAACGATCCCGAATTGCTTGAACGCGTAGAGGCGCAGGACGACACGGTCGACCGTCAGTACGAAGCGATCAAGCGATACCTGACCCGGCTTGCACGCGAGGAGATGGACCGCGAGGAGGGTGCCCGGGTTGTCGAGGTGCTGTCGTTCGCAACCAATCTGGAGCATATCGGCGACATCATCGACAAGAATCTGATGGAACTTGCTGGCAAAAAAATCAGGACACACAGTTCATTCTCCGATGCGGGGATGCGCGAGATCGAGGCCTTTCACGGCCATGTCCTTGAAAACATGGAACTGGCACTGAACGTGTTCATGACTGGCAACCTGGTGATGGCGCGACGCCTGCTTGAGCAGAAGACAGCGATCCGCGATCTCGAGCGGCAATCGGCGGAGCGTCACTTTGAGCGGATCGGCGCCGGGCGAACCGAGTCGATCGACAGCAGCTCGCTGCATCTGGACGTTCTTCGGGATTTCAAGCGGATCAACAGCCATCTGACGGCGGTTGCTTATCCGATCCTTGAGCGTGCCGGGGAATTGTCGGCAAGTCGTTTGCGACGCAGCCCAGAAGACAGGGCGTCCAGAGAAAACGCAACATCCGAAAGCAGGAGTCCGCAGGATGAATCCGCAAACTGAAATCCGCGACCTGCTGGTGATCGGCGGCGGCATCAATGGGATCGGTATTGCTGCCGATGCTGCAGGGCGGGGTGCGCGAGTCACCTTGTGCGAGGCCGGCGATCTTGGGGGGGCAACCTCGTCCTCGAGTTCAAAGCTGATTCACGGTGGTCTGCGCTATCTTGAGTACTACGAATTCGGGCTGGTTCGAAAGGCGCTGGCTGAGCGGGAGATCCTGCTGGCCAAGGCACCGCATATTGCCTGGCCGCTGCGTTTCATTTTGCCGCACGCGCCGCAGCAGCGGCCACGCTGGATGCTCCGCGCCGGGCTGTTTCTCTATGATCATCTGGCCCGGCGTCGGCGGATTCCCGGTTCGGGAGCAGTGCGTCTCGATACGCCGCCCATCGAACACATCTTCCGCCCGCAGTTCCGCCACGGATTTTCCTATTGGGACTGCTGGGTCGATGATGCGCGGCTGGTGATCATGAATGCACTGGATGCGCGGGCGCATGGCGCGCGCATCCTGCCGCGAACACGCGTGACCGGCCTCGCCCCCAAGCAGGGCCATTGGCTTGCGCAGGTGCGTGACGAGAACACCGGGCAATGCAGCAGCATCGCAGCACGGGTGGTTGTCAATGCGGGCGGACCCTGGGCAGGTCGCGTGCTTGAAACCCTGCCCGAGGGCCTGGCGAGTCGCGCAGCGCCGGGCAAGCGGCTGACGCTGGTCAAGGGGAGCCATCTGGTCGTGCCCCGCATCCATGGACTTGATGACGCCTTCATCCTGCAGAATCCGGATGGGCGGATCGTGTTCGTTCTGCCCTACGAGCAACACTATTCGCTGATTGGCACCACTGATGTGCCGTTTGACGGCGACCCCCGTGATATCCGAGCCAGTGAAGAGGAGATCGACTATCTGCTTGAGTCGGTCAGACGCTATGTCACTGCAGACCTGCGGCGTGAATCGGTCGTGCATACGTTTTCCGGCGTACGGCCGCTTTACGACGAATCGACAGGCAAGTCTGCATCCGCGGTTTCGCGTGACTACACGCTTCAGCAGCTTCCGGTCGATGGCGCGGCGCCGCTGCTCAGTGTGTTTGGCGGCAAGATCACAACCTATCGGCAATTGTCAGAGATGGTTGTCGATCAGCTCGGTCAATGGCTGCCTGGGCTCGGGCCGGCCTGGACTGCGGGTGCTGTCTTGCCGGGTGGTGATCTCGGCGGACTCGAATTCGATGCGTTTGCCGCCCAGCTGGAGCGGCAACGTCCGCAGCTGCCCGGCGACCTGCTCCGCGCGCTTGCCCGGCGGTATGGCGGGCTGGTCGATACAGTGCTTGGTGACGCGCAGCAGCTCGATGAGCTCGGGCAGCATTTTGGTGGTCAGCTTTATGAGCGCGAAGTCCGCTACCTGATTGAGCAGGAATGGGCTCAGACTGCGCAAGACATCCTTTGGAGGCGCACGAAGGTCGGTCTTGCCATGAGCGAGGCCGAACGGGAGAGTTTTGCAGCCGCGTTCGCCGACCTGACCCGTGGAGTTTATGCATGAAACCGCTGCGCAATGCGCCGTTCGAGACCTGGCGAACCAAACGTTTTCTGATGCTGGATATCGATGACACGTTGACCAGCGAGGGGAGACTGACTGCTGAGGCCTATACAGCTTTGCAGGCGGCCTCAGAGGCTGGGCTGATCGTGATCCCGGTCACTGGCCGACCTGCTGGCTGGTGCGACATGATTGCCCGCTTCTGGCCGGTCGATGCGGTGGTCGGGGAGAACGGTGCGTTCTCGTATCGCTACGATCATCAGACGCGCCGCATGCACCGCAGCTATGTGCAGCCTGAACTGGAGCGAGCAGCCAACCGTGAGCGCCTGAACCGGCTGGCGCAGCGCATTCTTGCCGAGGTGCCGGGCGCTGCGATTGCCAGCGATCAGGCATTTCGGGATATCGATCTGGCTATCGACTTCTGCGAGGATGTCCCTCCTTTGTCGCAGACCGCGGTCGATCGGATCGTGCAGCTCTTCGAGGGCGAGGGCGCGACCGCCAAGATCAGTTCGATCCATGTCAATGGCTGGTTCGGCAGCCATGACAAGCTCACGACGTCGCTGTCCTTGCTGCAGCAGGCCTTCGGGTGTTCAGCGCAGCAGGCACGCAGCGAGGTCGTCTTTGTCGGCGACTCGCCTAATGATGCGCCGATGTTCGGATACTTTGTCGATGCAGTGGGCGTGGCCAACGTCGTCGGGCAGGCGTCGCGCTGTGCCGCGCTGCCGCAATGGGTCTGCGATGCATCGAGCGGCCGCGGCTTCGCGGAATTGGTTCAGGCGATCCTGAAGGCGCGTCGCTGACCGGCCGCACGTCTATTTCCGGCAGACCACCAGTTCCACATCGAGGTTCTCGATCAGGGCGCGCAGTTTCTCGGGCGGCGGCTCATCGGTGAAGATTGCATCGACTTCCGCCAATGTGCCAATTCGGACCATCGCCGTCGTGTCGAATTTGCTGTGATCGAGCGCGATGAACTTATGTCGCGAGATTTTCATGGCAGTGGTCGAGACACCAATGTCACGGAAATCGAAATCCAGCAGGTCGCCTTCCGGGCTGACACCGCCAATCCCGAAGATCCCGTAGCCGACGCGAAAGCGCTCAAGGAATTCGCGGGTCGCTTCGCCCGTGGTCGCTCGGTCGTTGTGCCGCAACAGCCCGCCGGCCAGGATGACCTGGAATTCACTGCGCTGGCTCAGCGTGGTGGCGACGGTCAGGTGATTGGTGATCACCGTCAGCTTACGATGATCGAGCAGCGCCTCGGCGACCGCCTCCATGGTCGTGCCGATATCGATGAACAGCGTGGCTCCGTCCGGAATACGCTGCGCAAGTTCACGCGCGATGCGCTTCTTCTCGTCAAGCAGGCGGCCGCGACGAGACTCGTAGCCGAGGTCCGAGGGCTGGCTCGGCAGTCCAGCCCCTCCATGGATCTTGGTCACCAGGCCGAGTTCGGCCAGCGTACTCATGTCCCGTCGCACAGTCTGCGCGGAGACCTTGAGCGAGGCTGCCACCCGGGTGATTGATGCGAATCCGCGTTCCTGCACCAGGCTCAGAATGAACTGTTGGCGGTCGGCGATGTCAGGTCTGGAAAGGGTGAGCTGTTTCGAGCGCTTCATGCGTGTCGTTAAGCCGTGCGCGTGGCTTGCGCAATGGCTGCAGATCGAGTTGATGCGCCATGCAGCGTAGCATGCCGTGCGAGTGCCGGTGCGAATCGAAGCGTGGTCAGGGCAGCTGCGTGATCCTTGCCTCGGACAGTGCGTCAGCGTTGACAATTGCTGGTTGGCGTCGAGTTGGCGATACTCCCGGTTCATGCAAAAGACATCCGACACGATCAGCCAGCCAGCGCGTGGGCCAGGCTGCGATGCCCCGCAGAGGTACCTGCTCGGACTGATTGGGTCAGGCATCCAGGCCTCGCTCAGCCCGGCGATGCATGAGCGCGAGGCGCTCGAGCAGGGATTGCGGCTCCATTACCAGCTGATCGATCTGGACTTTGTTGATCGTGGGGCAGATGCCTTGCCCGACCTGGTCAATGCGGCGCGGGCTATGGGTTTCGCCGGACTGAACATCACCTTCCCCTGCAAGCAGACGGTGATCCCCTTGCTGGATGAGCTGTCTGACGAGGCAGCGGCGATCGGCGCGGTCAATACGATTGTTTTTCGCGACGGGCGCAGTGTCGGCTACAACACTGACTCAACGGGTTGGCGTTGGGGGTTCGAGCGCGCACTGGCTGAGGCGTCTCTTGCCAGGGTCGTCCTGCTTGGCGCCGGCGGCGCGGGCTCGGCGATCGCACATGCCCTGATGCGGATGGAGTGCGCGAGTCTGGCAATTGTCGATCCGCTGACCGCGCGAGCCCGGCATCTGGCTGAACAGCTGAATCATGCCTATCCGGGGGCGCGGGCGCAGGCCTCAGATAAGCTGGAGATGGCGCTGCAGGCGGCCAGCGGTCTCGTTCATGCGACCCCCACTGGGATGGTCAAGTCACCTGGTCTGCCTTTGCCCGCGCAGTTGCTGAATCCAGGGCTATGGGTGTCGGAGGTTGTCTACTTCCCGCTTCAGACCGAGTTGCTGCAGGTCGCCGCTGCACGTGGTTGCCGGACTGTCGACGGCGGTGGAATGGCCGTCGGGCAGGCGGTTGGCGCGTTTGAGATGTTCACTGGACGGCAACCGGACGCTGCGCGCATGCAGAGGCATTTCGCCGACCTGGTGGCTGCCGCCCGCTGAAGGGCAGCAAATTTGCAGGCCGGCTTTTACAAAAAATTGCGTGTCTTCAGAAAAGCATGTGTCTCAGTAGGTCTCGAGGTGCAGACGGCCGTCGCGTTTGAGCGAGGTACCGATCGCATCCCAGTCCAGGCCCGCATCCTTGGCGATGTCATGCAGTGCCAGTACGACGCCTTCTTCCATCGACTTCAGACCGCACACGTAAAAGCAGGTGTCCGGATCTTGAAGCAGCTTGGCCAGATCAGCAGCCCGATCGCGCATCAGATCCTGGACGTAACGCTTGGGCTTGCCCGGGGTCCGGGAAAAGGCCAGGTTGATGTCGATGAAGTCACGCGGCAACCCCTGCAAGGGGCCGAAGTAAGGCAGTTCTTCCTGCGTGCGCGCTCCGAAGAACAGCATCAGCTTGCCGCCCTCGAATTTTCCTGAGGCACGCAGGCGACGTCGCCATTCGGTCATCGCCCGCATCGGTGCACTGCCGGTACCGGTGCAGATCATCACGATATTCGAGCGTGGATGATTCGGCATCAGGAAGCTTGCGCCGAACGGACCGATCACCTGCACACTGTCGCCGACTTTCAGGTCGCACATGTAGTTCGATGCAACGCCACGCACCGGGTTGCCCTGGTGATCTTCGAGTACCCGTTTGATGGTCAGTGACAGATTGTTGTAACCAGGGCGCTCGCCATTGCGAGGGCTGGCGATGGAGTACTGGCGAGCATGGTGCGGCTTGCCGGCGGCATCCAGGCCGGGGGGCACGATGCCGATTGATTGACCCTCAAGGACGGGGAATGCCTGCTTGCCGAAGTCCAGCACGATGTGGTGGGTGTCGTAGTCGGTACCGACTTCGGTGACACGGACATTACCCGTGACCGTCGCGGTCATGGTCTTGACCGCGGCGTTCGGGCCGTACAGGTTGGTGTAGGCATGTGCGGCCGACCAGGGCGGCACGGTTGCGCTGTAACGGCGGCTATTGAACGCTTCGCTGTCTGTCGCTGTGGCAGGTGCAGTGACTTGTGGCGCCTGCTGGACAACAGCGCCTTGATCGACCCCAGCCTGCGCCAGCTCTTCCTCGGAAAGCTCCGGCGGTAATTCATCCCAGCCAAACTGTTCATCGACCGAGTACGCACGCACCAGCGGAATCAAGCGCCAGTTATCGATCGACCCTGTCGGGCAGGGCGGCAGGCAGTCCATGCATAGGTTGCACTTGGTTGCGTCGACCACGTAGTTGTTTGAATCGTGGGTGATCGCGCCGACCGGGCAGGTAGCCTCGCAGGTATTGCAGCGAATGCAGATCTCCGGGTCGATCAGGTGCTGCTTGATCACGGTGCTGACGTCGGTTTGCATGGAACTGTCTCCTTGTGGCCGGGCTTCAGACGCGATGCCAGTCGAACTGGGCCTTGTCGCCCTTGCCGTAGGTCTTCAATGCGCCTTTTTCGCCCACGGCGTTCGGGCGCTGGAAGATCCAGTTTTGCCAGGCGGTCAGGCGACCGAAGATCCGGGTGAACATGTTTTCCTGGCTGTTGAAGCGAAGATTGGCTTCCAGGCCGGTCAGAGCATCGGGGCTCATCGCAACCCGCTCTTCGATGGCAATGCGGATTTCGTCATCCCAGTCCAGATCATCGGGGGCCGATGTGACCAGCCCGATTGCCTGCGCAGCCTCGCCATCCAGTGGCTTGCCAGCGTTTGCGCGCACGGCTTCCAGTGGCTGCGCTTCGCCGTAGAAGCGGCGTTGCAGGCGGCTTTCGCCGGTGGCCATCGGGAACATGCCGAAATTGGTTTCGTCGATCGCGATCTTCGGCGCGCGCTCCGGTTCGTCGGGCAGCACGAGTTGGTAGCTGCGGTCGCAGGCCAGGGCCAGCTCGAGGAAACTGCCCGCAAAGCAGGAGCCCGGCTGGATCAGTGCGAACAGACTGCGCGATGACACGTCCAGGCGGCTGAAGGTGCGGCGCAGATAGCCGATCGTTTCTCGGACCAGCCAGTGCTTCTGATGGCGGGCAAGCGTTGCATCCATCTTCAGCACGGCGTCGAGATCACCTTCTGTCTTGATCAGCCAGATCCCGATCTCAAGCTCGTTGGTGCGCATCGACAGGATCGCATCCTCGAGTTCGCGGGCCAGGGCCAACGGGTACCAGCTTGCGCCTGCGGCTTCGATCTGCGCCAGATCTTCGATCTGATCGGCACCCGGGCCTTTGACTGTAAAGGTCGCGACACGACGGCTGCGGTCGATGTCGACAGTGACGTTCGGATAACGCAATGCATTTTCCTCGATCGTGCGTTGGATTGGGGTCAGCGCAACCCCCTTGCCCTCCTGGGGGCGATCACTTTTTGCGGCCAGTGCCAATGCGCGCTCCTGCACTTTCTGTGCAAACACGGCTGGCTTGGCGATCTCGTCAACAAGACGCCAGTCTTTGGCCTTCTGGCCGCGCACGCCTTCGGTCGTCGTGCAGAAGATATCGGCCAGATCGTGGCGGACATGGCGCTTGTCTGTCACGCGCGTCAGGCCGCCGGTGCCGGGCAATACGCCAAGCAGCGGCACCTCGGGCAGGCTGACCGCGCTGGAACGGTCATCGACCAGCAGGATTTCATCGCAGGCCAGTGCCAGCTCATAGCCGCCGCCGGCACAAGCGCCGTTGACTGCGGCCAGGAATTTCAGACCGCTGTGTTCAGAGGAGTCTTCAAGGCTGTTGCGGGTCTCGTTCGTAAATTTGCAGAAGTTGACCTTCCAGGCATGGCTGGAGACGCCAAGCATGAAGATGTTTGCCCCCGAGCAGAAGACCTTCTCCTTGGCGCTGGTCACCACGACTGTGCGGACCTCCGGATGCTCGAAACGAATCCGGTTCAGCGCGTCGTTCAGTTCGATGTCGACGCCCAAGTCATAGCTGTTCAGCTTCAGTTTGTAGCCGGGACGCAGGCCGGCGTTTTCATCAAAATCGGCCTTTAGCGTCGCGATCGGGCCATCAAAAGACAGTGTCCAGTGCTTATAGTCGGTTGGGGTGGTCTGGTAGTTGACGCGAGGGGCTTGATCCATGACGGTGCGCTCCAATATGCAATTTGGTGCATCAATGTGTCGATGCGATAGCGCATCATAATGCGTGTTTTAAACCTCTGTCAAGCACTTTGTTGCATATTCGGATCAGCTAATGCATCACGGACAAGTCTTCGCAGGATCTGGAAGGTTTCGTCCAGCGGTTGTGCGCTGGTGTCGACCTTAAATTCGGCTTTCGAGTAGAACGCGGCGCGTTCTGCGAGAATCGATTTGAGTTCTGACATGGCCTCACGTGAGTTTCCCATCGGGCGGGTGTCGCCCTGGGCGACCACGCGTTTCATGTGATCTTCCGGGTCGGCAAACAGCCAGACGGTTGTGCAATGCGCTAGCAGCAGATTGAAGGTGGCGGGGTCTGAAACGAGGCCGCCCGGGATTGCAATCACTGCATCCTGATGGATCTGAATGGCTTCCTCGAGTGCGCGTCGCTCATACCGTCGATAAGCATTCTGGCCATATAAAGCCTGGATCTCTCCGACACTGCAGCCGGCAAACTGTTCGATCTCCCGGCTCAATTCCAGGAACGGGAAGTCCAGGTCCTGGCCGAGCAGGCGCCCAAGCGTGGATTTCCCGGCGCCCCGCAGGCCAATCAGTGCAATTCGTGAACTGCGGCCTGATGGCCCCTGACCGTGGGCACCGCCTGTGCCGAGCAGTTCACCGATGGCAACACGGGCTCTGTGGAGGGTCTGTTCGTCGCGATTCTCGAGCAGTTCACGAAGCAGCAGCCATTCCGGCGAGGAAGTCGTCACATCACCGAGCAGTTCCGCGAGTGAGCAATTCAATGCCCCGGCCACCTGGATCAGCACCAGCAAGGACGGATTTCCGACGCCATACTCCAGGTTGGCCAGATGGCGCTCAGACACTGCGGCCAGTTGGGATAATGCCTTTCTGGTCATGCCTTTGCGCGAGCGCGCGCCCCGGATCCGGTCGCCCAGCGCAACCAGGAACGGGTGCCGTGCTTCACCAGGGATTGCAGGTTGCAGTTCGGGGGTGTTCAGGTTGTCGCGCATGGGAGTGGAATTTGTAGAAACGTGCAATATAATACCTGTATGTGTTATAGTGCTTGACATTGCATGCGTGTGGTTTTAAATTGCATGAGAGCACGATACTGCATGTTCGCGGGCAAGGCAAGTCTTGTGGCGTAGCGCAAGGCGAAAAGACCGCGCGTGAAGCATCGCATTTTCGGGTAGAAGGCTGAACGGGTGCATTCCCGACGCTTAGAGGAGACATCAAGAGCATGAGCGCCGATCAAACCGTGCCGCCGCCAGGCGAGCGTTTCAACTTCGCGCAGCATCTGTTGCAACTGAATGCGCAGCGTTCCGCAAAAACTGCATTCATCGATGATCGCGGTTCGGTGACCTTCGGGCAGCTTGATGAGCGGGTTCGGCGCATGGCGGCCGGGTTGCGTGCCCTGGGCATCCGGCGTGAAGAGCGGGTCTTGCTTTTGATGCAGGACGGCAACGACTGGCCGGTCAGTTTTCTGGGGGCCATGTATGCGGGCCTGGTGCCAGTTGCGGTCAATACCTTGCTGACCGCCGACGATTACGCTTACATGCTCGAGCACTCGCGCGCGCAACTCGCACTGGTGTCCGGCACATTGCTGCCAGCGATCAATGCGGCCATGACCAAGGCCGATCACGAAGTCCAGCGGGTCATCGTTTCAAATCCGATCAGCCCGCTGCATCCGTCCGAGGTTGAATTTGAAGGGTTCCTCGCTGCGCAGGTCCCGGCCACCAAGCCAGCTCCGACTGGCGCAGATGATCCAGGTTTCTGGCTTTACTCATCGGGGTCCACAGGGCGCCCAAAGGGCGCGGTGCATTCCCATGCCAATCCATACTGGACGGCTGAACTGTACGGCAAGGCGGTGCTGGGCATCACAGAACAGGATGTCTGTTTCTCGGCAGCCAAGCTGTTTTTCGCCTATGGGCTGGGGAACGGTCTGAGCTTCCCGATGAGCGTTGGCGCGACCACGATCCTGATGGGTGAGCGCCCGACACCGGAAGCGACATTCAAGCGCTGGCTGGGCGAAGTCGGTGGCCTGAAGCCGACGATCTTTTTCGGCGCACCAACCGGCTTTGCCGGCATGCTGGCCAGCCCGGCGCTGCCCGATCGCGCCCAGGTGGCGCTGCGTATGGCCTCTTCGGCCGGTGAGGCATTGCCCGGCGAACTCGGTGAGCGATTCACTGAAAAATTCGGGGTCGAGATCATCGATGGAATCGGGTCAACCGAGATGTTGCATATTTTCATGTCGAATCTGCCCGGCAAGGTCCGTTACGGCACGACGGGTTGGCCGGTGCCGGGCTATGAAATTGAACTGCGCGGCGAGGATGGCGGCTCGGTGCCGGACGGCGAGCCCGGAGATCTTTATATCCATGGTCCGTCGGCCGCAATGATGTATTGGGGCAATCGCACCAAGACACGTGAAACCTTTCAGGGGGGCTGGACCAAAAGTGGCGATAAGTACATTCGCAATGAAGACGGCACCTACACCTATGCCGGCCGCAGCGATGACATGCTCAAGGTCAGCGGCATCTATGTGAGCCCCTTCGAGGTTGAGGCCACCCTGGTTCAGCACAATGCCGTGCTTGAGGCCGCGGTGATCGGGGTCAATGATGCCGACGGGCTGGTCAAGACCAAGGCTTTCATCGTGCTCAAGGATGGTGCCAGCGCCGATGAGGCTGAGCTCAAGGCTTTCGTCAAGGATAAGCTCGCACCTTACAAATACCCGCGAATGATTGAATTCGTGTCAGAGTTGCCCAAAACCGCCACCGGTAAGATTCAACGATTCAAGTTGCGTGAGCGTGAAGCGAGCGCGTGATTCAAATTCAGCTCCCGCAATCAAACAATATCCACGTCAAACAAAACAGGAGACGCCAATGAAGAAGTTCACCACGCAAATCGCAGTCACCGCATTGGCAGCTGCGCTGGCCGCCAGTGCAGCGCAGGCCGCAGACGGTAAGCTCAAGGTCGGCTTGATGTTGCCGGCAACCGGCACATTTGCGGCGCTGGGCGCTGCCATTGAAAACGGCTTCAAGCTTTATGTCGCCGAGCAAGGTGGCAAGCTTGGTGGGCGCGAAATCGAATACGTCAAGGTTGACGACGAGTCGAGTCCGCCGAAAGCCACTGACAACGTCAATAAACTGATCAAGCGTGACAATGTTGATGTGATCATCGGCACGGTGCACTCGGGCGTTGCGATGGCGATGGCCAAGGCAGCCAAGCAGAGCGGCACGCTGCTGATCGTGCCCAATGCGGGTGCCAATGATGTGACGGGCGCAATGTGCGCGCCGAACATCTTCCGCAGCTCGTTCTCCAACTGGCAGCCCGGCTACG
>JAURMJ010000151.1 GCA_030830765.1 Quisquiliibacterium sp. | reverse complement strand
GAGATCCGTCAGGCGCTCGAGCATAACGAGCAGGTCAAGTTGTCCGGGTTCGGCAACTTTGACCTGCGCGACAAGCGTCAGCGGCCGGGTCGCAATCCGAAGACAGGTGAGGAGATACCTATCACGGCGCGTCGCGTGGTGACGTTCCGTCCAGGGCAGAAACTCAAAGCGAGAGTCGAGGCCTATGCTGGAACCAAGTCATAACGACGAGCTTCCGTCGATCCCCGGCAAGCGCTATTTCACCATTGGTGAGGTGAGCGAGCTTTGTGCGGTCAAGCCTCACGTGCTGCGTTACTGGGAGCAGGAGTTCCCTCAGCTCAATCCGGTTAAGCGGCGCGGCAATCGGCGCTACTACCAGCGGCAGGATGTCCTGATGATTCGTCAGATTCGTGCGCTGCTGTACGATCAAGGCTTCACCATCGGTGGCGCCAGACAGCGCATGTCCGGCGACGAAGCGCGCGACGACACCACTCAGTACAAGCAGCTCATTCGGCAGATGATCTCGGAGTTGGAAGAGGTTCTTCAGGTGCTGAGAAAGTAGTCGATCTGGTATCTAAAAAACTTTCACATTTTCAGATGCTTAATGTATAGTGCGATCCGCTTTCAGCAGTGCTGTTGGCGTCAGTCGGGGCGTAGCGCAGCCTGGTAGCGCACTTGCATGGGGTGCAAGGGGTCGAGTGTTCGAATCACTCCGTCCCGACCAAAAAACCCTAAAAAATCCAGTCACTTAACGGTGCCTGGATTTTTTATGGGCGAGTGTTTTATAAATATCTCCATATTTGTGCCACTTTTTGTGCCACCGCTGAAAATGGCGCTACGGAAGAGGGCGGGTGTTGGCGCTGACCGAAAATTGACCCAGTAAAGGCCCTTGTGCCGACCGAAAACTGACCCAGGTGCTCAACTGCTCTTGCTCGTTTTTTGAGCAGGAGACCACAGGGTGATCAGTATGGAAATGATGGGCAAAATTCGGCGGATGTATTTCCGCGACCAACTGTCGTTGCATGAGATAACCAAGCGCACGGGATTGTCGCGCAACACGATCCGCAAATGGATCAGAGCTCCAGAAGCGACCCAGCCGGTGTATCAGCGGCGAGCTTTGTTCAACAAGCTCAGTCCGTTCCACGCCACGCTGGAGCAGGCACTAAAAGCCGATGCGCTGCGTCCCAAGTCGCAGCGGCGTACCGCCAAAGCGCTGTTGGCGCAGATCCAGGCTGAAGGCTATGACGGTGGCTACAGCCAGCTCACTGCCTTTATCCGTGCCTGGCGTGGGCAGCAGGGCAAGAGTTTGCGGGCCTTCGTGCCGCTGAGTTTCGCACTCGGCGAGGCGTTCCAGTTCGACTGGAGCGAGGAAGGTCTGCTGATTGGCGGCATTTATCGGCGTATGCAGGTGGCGCACCTGAAGTTGTGTGCCAGCCGAGCATTCTGGTTGGTGGCCTACCCAAGCCAAGGCCACGAGATGCTCTTCGATGCCCATACCCGCGCCTTCGCTGCCTTGGGTGGGGTGCCGCGCCGGGGCATCTACGACAACATGAAAACCGCTGTCGACAAGGTCAATAAGGGCAAAGGGCGCACGGTCAACGCCCGCTTTGCTGTGATGTGTGCGCACTACCTGTTCGATCCGGACTTCTGCAACGTCGCCTCCGGCTGGGAAAAAGGCATCGTCGAAAAGAATGTCCAGGACAGCCGCCGACGCATCTGGCTTGAGGCTCAGGACGAGCAGTTCTCCAGCTTTGAGGCGCTCAACGCCTGGCTAAGCCATCGCTGTCGAGCACTCTGGCACGAGCTAGTACACCCGCAGTACCCCGGCCTCAGCGTGGCCGAGGTGCTGGAGTTGGAACAAGCAGAGATGATGCCGATGCCGGCTCCCTTCGACGGTTATGTCGAGAAGCCCGTACGTGTCTCCAGCACCGCCTTGGTCAGCCTGGGCCGCAACCGTTACTCCGTACCCTGCGAGTTCGCCGGACGCTGGGTCAGTAGCCGCCTGTATCCGACGCGGATCGACTTGGTGGCCGATGATGCCGTGATTGCCAGCCATGCTCGCCTGCTGGATCGCGACCAGGTTAGTTATGACTGGCAGCACTACCTGCCACTGATCGAGCGAAAACCGGGGGCGCTGCGTAATGGCGCGCCCTTCGCTGATTTGCCCAGGCCATTGCGGCAACTTCGTCATGGACTGGCACGACATGCCGGGGGTGATCGGATCATGGCCCAAGTGCTGGCCGCCGTACCAGTCGCTGGTCTGGTGGCCGTACTGGTCGCTGTCGAGTTGGTGCTGGAAAGTGGCGCCCTGAGCGCCGAGCACATCCTCAATGTCGTCGCGCGCCTGACCGCCGCACCACTTCCCGTGACGGTAGAAAACCACCTGCCACTCAAAGACGCCCCACTGGCCAATCCGGCACGCTACGACCGCCTGCGGGTGACCAAGGAGCGCGGCCATGCGTGATCTTCTGGCAGAACTCAAAGCACTACGCCTGCACGGCATGGCCACTGCCTGGGCGGAGCTGAGCACGCAGGATGGGGCTGCTATCTCCTCCTCACGATGGTTGCTCGAACACCTGCTCCAGCAGGAACACGATGACCGCGCCATGCGCTCGGTGCGTCATCAACTGAGCATGGCCAAGCTACCCATGCACCGTGATCTGGCCGGTTTCGACTTCGCAGCATCCTGCGCTGACGCCCGTCTGATCAGGGATCTGGCGAGTCTGGACTTCACGGACAGTGCTCAAAACGTGGTGCTTATCGGTGGCCCAGGCACCGGCAAGACCCATTTGGCCACGGCACTGGCCGTGTCTGGCATCACCCAGTACGGCAAGCGTGTTCGTTTCTACTCCACGGTCGACCTGGTCAACCTGCTGGAGCGCGAGAAGCACGACGGCAAGGCCGGGCGTATCGCTCAAGCCCTGCTGCGCATGGATCTGGTGATCCTTGATGAGCTGGGCTATCTGCCGTTCAGCCAGGCCGGCGGGGCGCTGCTGTTTCACGTGCTGTCCAAGCTCTACGAGCACACCAGCGTGGTGATCACCACCAACCTGAGCTTTGCCGAATGGTCGAGCGTGTTTGGCGACGCCAAGCTGACGACGGCCTTGCTGGATCGGCTCACGCATCACTGCCACATCATCGAAACCGGCAATGAGTCCTACCGCCTGCAACACAGCAGCCTGACTGCTCAAGCCAGGATCAAATCACGAGAGCGCTCGCGCAAGGGGGCTCAAGATACAGAGGAAGACGAACCATTCTGAGGGGAGAGCAGGCCTGCTGGAGTATCATTCTGGCAGGTCATTCACCACCGAACGACACAGACTCAGTACAGCGAAAGAGAACTCGGTGGCTAAACTTATCCACAATTGCTGAGGCTGAAATCAGCAATCTTCCCTGGGTCAATTTTCAATCGGCAGGGTGGGTCAGTTTTCGGTCGGCACCAACACAGTGAGACGCCGAAAGGCAACTTGAAGTGGCTTCCAGCCACTTCGACAGCAGGCACATCCGACTGGCCAGCTGCCGCTGAACCTACTTTTTCAACAGAATCGGCCAATAGCCGTCGCTCAATGGTGTCTAAAAAAGCCGGGGCGATTCACCCCGCAAGAAAAGGTGAAGCCGTTTTACTGGCGTCACCATTGATTCCAGCCTTCACGTTTGGGCATGGTTGCCGGCTTGCTGATTCTCTCGCAGCGCCCCTTTTCGTGGACATAGCTAAATTCACGGTTGTTCAGCATGTAAAAGCCTTCCTTGGTTCCGTTCGCGAAAGGCACAGAAATCCAGTCATCTTTATCGACGAAATCGTCGGTAATGACTGGGATCTGTTGTCCACCAACCGTGATCCCGTTCTTCGCCTCGTAGTAGCCCGGTCGAATTATCACGCGAGTTGTGTCTGAGTTGCGCTGATGATAAGGGCGCAGACTCACGGATTCGCATCGAAAATATTGGGATTCAGCTAAAGGCTCGGCTTGATGAGCGCAGCCACCGAGAGTGATGCCAGCCAGGGTAACAAGTAGTACCAGGTTATTTTTCACTGCTTCTTCCTGCGTGCTTGCATAAATTTAGATGATAACGGCCTTAGTCTGCGGATTCCACGCCATCCGGCCACCCAGTCCACGCTCATCTGGCCAGGCATTCCACGGCCATCTGGCCACCTGTTCCACGGCCATCCGGCCGCAGCGACGCAGGGGTGGCATTGTTAGTCCGAGGTGCCCGGCGTCGTCAATTTCTGCGTCCGTTTGCGCATCGACTCGCCCTTGAGATTGATCCGATAAGCGTTGTGCACCAGGCGGTCGAGGATGGCATCGGCCAGGGTCGGATCGCCGATCAGTTCGTGCCAGTTGTCCACCGGCATCTGGCTGGTGACGATGGTCGAGCGCTGGCCGTAACGGTCGTCCAGTAGCTCCAGCATGTCGCGCCGTTGCTCGCCGGTGAACGGGGCCAGGCCCCAGTCGTCGAGGATCAGCAGGTCGGTCTTGGCGTAGCTGCTCATCAGCTTGGCGAAGCGGCCGTCGCCATGGGTCAGACCCAGTTCTTCCAGCAAACGTGGCAGGCGCAGGTAGCGCACGCTGTAGCCCTCTCGACAGGCCTGGTGG
>JAURMJ010000150.1 GCA_030830765.1 Quisquiliibacterium sp. | reverse complement strand
TTCGGCATCTTCCTGCTGCGCCAGGCATTCAAATCGATTCCCAAGGAGCTTGAAGAAGCCGCCCGTCTAGAAGGGTGCGGTGCATTCGGAATACTGATGCGGGTCTATGTACCACTGGCTCGGCCGACCTACATTGCCTACGGTCTGGTGTCGATCAGCCACCACTGGAACAATTTCCTGTGGCCGCTGGTCATCACCAACTCGGTTGAAAAAAGACCGCTGACAGTCGGCCTGGGTGTTTTCGGTGCACCGGAATCCGGAGTCGACTGGTCGATTGTTTCCGCGGCCACGCTGCTGTCGGTCGCGCCGCTGCTGATTGCCTTCCTGCTGTTTCAGCGACAGTTTGTGCAATCGTTCATGCATGCTGGCATCAAATGACCTGCGTTCTATCCTGGAACATTCAGAACGGCAAAGGCGTAGACAACGTCATCAGCCTGGATCGGATTGCCGAGGTGATCCGGTCGATGGGCACCCCGGACGTCATCTGCCTGCAGGAAGTCTCGCGTCATCAGCGCCTGCATGAAGACCTGCCTGCAAGTGACCAGGTGGCCGAGATCGCAACCCGATTTCCGGAATACCGTGCCATTTTCGGCCCGGCGGTTCAGACCGGCGAATGGGCCTTCGGCAACCTTAGCCTGACGCGACTGCCCATTCTTTCCACGGTGTGTCACGCGCTGCCGCAACCCCCTGCGCCCGGCAGACGTCATATGCAGCGCCAGGCAATCGAACTGAACGTTCACGCTGAGACCGGACCGCTCAGAGTGGTCAATACACACCTGGAATTTCATTCGGCCTCGCAGCGCCTGGCGCAGGTGCTCAGACTGCGGCAGATCCATCAGGAGATCGCGGCCAACCGCTTATCACCACCAGCTTACCCAGCAAATGGCCCTTATTCCGATATCGGCCGGGCACAGGATTGCCTGATTTGCGGAGACTTCAACATGGAAGTCGATTCGCCGGAATACGTTGCGATGCTGTCCGAACCGATCGCGCAAGAGCCCCGTTTCCATGACGCCTGGCGGCTGATTCATCCCGAGAGCCCGCATGCACCCACCTGCGGGATTTTTGATCATGATCAGTGGCCGATGGGCGCCCATTGCCGTGACTATTTTTTCCTGACTGACGGCTTGCGCAGATCACTCGGTCGCCTGGTGGTCGACACCAGCACCAATGCCTCGGACCACCAGCCACTGATGCTGGAATTCTGAACCGCGGACGGGATCACCTCCTGCAGGATGCAATCTATGAAGACACCGTCACGGTTCTGCTCTAGTCTGAGCGGCGGTCGTCGGACCCGAGTTGACGGCGACACAGACCCAATTGATCCGGCAGGAGAACTTCATGGCAGGCATCAAACGAATCGACCACGTTGCAATTGCAGTGCGCGACAGCGACAAGGCCCGCGAACAATACGAAAAATTACTCAACGCTGTGCATGTGCGCACCGAAGTGCTGCGTGAGAAAGCCGGTATGGTCAAAGTGGCCTACATGCAGATCGGCGAAAACATCCTGTCGCTGGTGCAGTCGCTTGAGCCCGACGGGTTCATCAACAAGCACATCGACAAGCATGGCGAGGGCCTGCATCACCTGGGCCTGGAAGTCGACAACCTGGACGAATTCATCGGTCAAGTTGAAAACAATGGCTACACGATTCCGCTGCGTGACGAGTTCACGAACCGCAGTGAGGTTGTGCTGCGCCCTCGGGACGCCAACGGCGTCGTGCTGCAGGTACTCGAGTGGAAAGGCGGCAGCGATGCAACGGTTCAGGATCGGATCGACCGGATCCTGAAGCTGCAGAATCAGGACAACTGAGCAGGCCCGCGCAGCAGCCCGCATGAAAGTCTTGGCGCTGCTGCACATCGGGCTCCAACGCGCATTGGCTTTCGCAACGGATGCATTCATTAACCAGACCCGCCTGAGTTCAATCCAGACAGAGCGCCAGCGGCTCTGAGCCGCGCAGAACGACCTCCCGTTCACCGGAATTGCCCACTACCCCTCCCTTGTCAGTCGGCCGTGCTGACAGGCAGCATCGCCGGAGTTCTAACGCCTGCGAGATCCTGCCTTGAAAGCAACTGCCTCAAATCCACAGTTGTTCAGCCCTCTGAAACTGCGCGACCTGACCTTGCCGAACCGGATCGTCGTGCCGCCGATGGCCCAGTATTCGGCGGTTGACGGGATCGCCAACGACTTTCATCTGGTCCATTACGGCAAGTTCGCCTTTGGCGGTGCCGGCACTGTCTTCATCGAGGCCACCGGCGTCAGCGACGAAGGCCGGATCACCAATGGCTGCCTCGGGCTGTGGAGTGACGAACACAAGAGGGCGTTCGAACCGATCGTCCGCATGCTCAAGTCGCACGGCACAATTCCGGCCATCCAGCTTGGCCATGGCGGACGCAAAGCTGGCATGCAGCGCCCTTGGTTCGGCAATGGCCCGCTCAATGCCGATGATCTGGCACGCGGAGAAAAAAGCTGGACTCCTTTTGCAGCGTCGGCAGTCCCACTGTCCGAAGGCTGGCCCGTACCAAAGGAGATGGATGCCCAAGTGCTTGCGCGCACCCGGAACGATTTCGCGCAAGCAGCGCGCCTTGCGATCGAGGCTGGCTTTGAGATCATCGAGATCCACATGGCCCACGGCTATCTGCTGCATTCCTTCCTCTCGCCCTTGTCCAATCGGAGAACTGACGCCTATGGGGGCGACATCACCGGGCGAATGCGCTACCCGCTTGAGGTTACCGAGGCGGTCCGGGCCGTCATGCCGTCAGGCACTCCATTGTTCGTGAGGATCTCCTGCGAAGACGGCGTCGACGGTGGCTGGACACTCGACGACAGCGTCGTGTTCGCGCGCGAACTGCGCGCCCGGGGCGTGGATGTCATCGATTGCTCTTCAGGCGGCAACTCACCCAAGGGCGCAACCAATGCAAACCTGCAACGGGCGCCCGGCTATCAGGTGCCCTTCGCAACCCGCATCCGCGCCGAGGCCGGGATCATGACCGAAGGAGTCGGTCTGATTCAAGACGGTCTGCACGCGGAGCAGTTACTGCAGCAGCAGGCCGCCGATCTGATCGGAATCGGACGGCAATTTCTCTACGACCCGTTCTGGGCCCTGCATGCATCACAACAGCTTGGGATCGACCCGGATTTCGAGAAATGGCCACACCAGTACGCCTGGTGGCTCGAAAAATGGGACAAAGGCATCAAGGCCAGAAAGAAAGTTGAAGATCAGAGAGACTGACAAGGACGAAGTACGGTGTTGGGAGCCGACCAGGCTCTCGCCCTGCCAGGGCTAAGCCTAGGCCATTTGCAGGGTGGTCAATGACGCCGCAGTGCGCTGCAATGAAGGAGTACACCGGATGAAAGTGTCTCCTCAGATCCTTCGGGATCCTCGAGCAGCCTGAAAAACGCTGCTCTTTTTTTGTGCGGCGGCCCTCAGCTGGGACGATCGCCCTGCAGCGTGATCCGGTGCATCACGCGCCGGAACCCGTGGTAGTCATTGACCGGGTTATGCATTGCGCAGCGGTTATCCCAGAACGCGAGCGAGCCCGGCTGCCAGCTGAAGCGGCAGGTGAATTCCGGCTTGACCTGATGCTCGAACAGAAAACGCAGCAACGGGGCGCTTTCCACATCGGGCATCCCCTCGATCCCTGTCGTGTGCGCAACGTTCAGATAGAGCGCCTTGCGGCCGGTCTCCGGATGCGTGCGAACAATCGGATGCACAGCCTGATAATCGCTGCGGGCAGAAGTCTTGCCATCGGAAGCGATACGATCTTCGCGCGTCTTGGACACATCGGCCTTGGCCGAGCTGCTGATCCCCTTGAGTCCGTCCAGGAAGCCTCGCAAGGTCGGCGAAAGCGACTCGTAGGCCAGGTACTGGTTCGCAAACAGCGTGTCACCGCCAAACGGGGGCACCTCGTGCGCCAGCAGCATCGACCCCATCGGGGGTTGCTCCAGATAGGTCGTGTCCGAGTGCCAGACACCGCCGAAATTGGAGCGCTCATGCTCAAGCTTCTTGACCTCGATGATCTTCGGAAAATCGGGCAAGCCCTTGACGAACGGATATTCAATCGCTTCGCCCATGGCCTGGGCAAAGCGCATGAACTGACCGGAGTCCAGCTTCTGATCGCGAAAGAAAATGACCAGATGATCCAGAAAAACCTGCCGAATCCGCCCGATCAATTCGTCCGTGAGCGGGCCGGCAAGGTTCACGCCCGAAATCTGTGCGCCGAGCGCACCTGCGATCCTGGTTACTGTCATCGACATGGCATTCAATATCCAAAACGTTCAGCTGATTGCCCGGTTCGCCTGATCGGTACGACCGCCGCATTGAGCGCCGCGGACCGGCTGCCTCATGATAGCGCCGGTGGGATGACTCCGATCTCGGCATGCTGACCGGAATTTTCAAACCGTGCGTGCCAAAGCAGTAAAATCTGCGGACTATGAATACCAGCTACCGCACCCAACTCCCCGGCTCCGGTCTTGACTACTTTGACGCCCACGCGGCAGTCAATGCGATCGAACCCGGTGCCTACGAAAGACTGCCTTATACATCCCGCGTTCTGGCCGAGAACCTGGTCCGTCGATGCGATCCGGCCACGCTGACCGACTCGCTCAGACAGCTGATCGAGCGCAAGCGTGACCTGGACTTCCCCTGGTTTCCGGCGCGTGTGGTCTGCCATGACATCCTGGGACAGACCGCGCTTGTCGACCTGGCTGGGCTGCGCGATGCGATCGCCGATCAGGTCGGAGATCCGGCCAAGGTCAATCCGGTGGTGCCGGTGCAGCTGATTGTCGACCATTCACTGGCCGTTGAATGTGGTGGCTTCGACCCGGACGCCTTTGCCAAGAACCGGGCGATTGAAGACCGGCGCAACGAAGATCGTTTCCATTTCATCGACTGGACCAAGCTGGCCTTTGAAAACGTTGATGTGATCCCCCCTGGTAACGGGATCATGCACCAGATCAATCTGGAGAAAATGTCTCCGGTGATTCAGGTGCGCGATGGTGTCGCCTTCCCCGACACCTGCGTCGGAACCGACAGCCACACACCGCATGTCGATGCCCTTGGCGTGATTGCCATCGGCGTCGGCGGTCTGGAGGCCGAGAACGTGATGCTGGGCCGGGCATCCTGGATGCGCCTGCCGGATATCGTCGGCGTCGAACTCACCGGTAAACCGGCACCCGGCATCATGGCAACCGACGTGGTGCTGGCTCTGACCGAATTTCTGCGCAAGCAGAAGGTCGTCGGCGCCTACCTGGAGTTCCGCGGTGAAGGCGCTGCTGCGCTGTCGCTCGGCGATCGCGCAACAATTTCGAACATGGCGCCCGAGTACGGTGCGACGGCGGCGATGTTCTTCATCGATCAGCAGACCATCGACTACCTGAAGCTGACGGGTCGCGACGATGCCCAGGTGAAACTCGTTGAGCAGTACGCGAAGACCGCAGGCCTGTGGGCTGACAGCCTGGCCAGCGCCGAATACGAACGCACGCTGCGCTTTGACCTGTCCACGGTCGTGCGCAACATGGCCGGTCCGTCTAATCCGCATGCCCGGGTTGCGACCACCGAGCTGGCCGACAAGGGCATCGCTGGCCAGTGGGAAGAAGTTCCCGGTCAGATGCCGGACGGTGCAGTCATCATCGCGGCCATCACCAGCTGCACGAACACCAGCAACCCGCGCAATGTGATCGCCGCTGGTCTGCTGGCTCGCAACGCCAACAAACTCGGGTTGACCCGCAAGCCCTGGGTCAAAACCTCGCTGGCCCCGGGATCACGGGTCGGGGCCGAGTACCTGAAGGAAGCCGGGCTGCTGAACGAACTGGAAAAGCTCGGTTTCGGCGTCGTGGCCTTCGCATGTACCACCTGCAACGGCATGTCCGGAGCACTGGATCCGAAGATCCAGCAGGAGATTATCGACCGCGATCTTTATGCGACCGCCGTGCTGTCCGGCAACCGCAATTTCGATGGCCGGATTCATCCTTATGCCAAGCAGGCCTTCCTCGCTTCGCCGCCACTGGTCGTCGCCTACGCCATTGCCGGCACGATCCGCTTCGACATCGAGAAGGATGTGTTCGCGGTGGTCGATGGCAAGGAAATCCGCCTCAAGGACCTGTGGCCCAGCGATGCCGAAATCGATGCAGCCATGCAGGCTGCGGTCAAACCCGAGCAGTTCCGCAAGGTCTACGACATCATGTTTGCACCACGTCAAGGCAACGACCAGAAGGTCAGCCCGCTGTATGACTGGCGCGCGCCAAGCACCTACATCCGCCGCCCGCCCTACTGGGAAGGCGCGCTGGCCGGCGAGCGCACGCTGCAGGGCTTGCGCCCGCTCGCGGTACTGGGTGACAACATCACGACCGATCACCTGTCGCCGTCCAACGCGATCATGATGAACAGCGCGGCCGGCGAGTACCTGCACAAGATGGGCCTGCCGGAGGAGGACTTCAACTCCTACGCGACCCACCGGGGCGATCACCTGACTGCACAGCGCGCAACCTTCGCCAATCCGACGCTCAAGAACGAGATGGCGATCGTCGACGGGCAGATGAAGCAGGGCTCGCTGGCCCGCGTCGAGCCGGACGGCAAAGTGATGCGGATGTGGGAAGCGATCGAAATCTACATGAACCGCAAGCAGCCGCTGATCATCATCGCCGGGGCCGACTATGGCCAGGGCTCCTCGCGCG
>JAURMJ010000149.1 GCA_030830765.1 Quisquiliibacterium sp. | reverse complement strand
CGACTTCGCCGACCGCAACGAAAAGCCGGCTGCCCAGAGCCTGAAGTTGCGTATCGAGCTCACTGAGCGATTCGCGGATGAATCCATAGTGCTGAGCCGCTGCATCCGGTTGCGACCAAAGCCCTGGCTCGATGACATACAGGCAGAGCACCGGCCCGAGGCGGGCAGCGTCGGTCAGTGGCTGATGATCATGCACCCTCAGATCACGCTTGAACCAGACGACGCGGTAACTCATCTGTTGGGCACGTCCATGATGAAAATCAGCGTGACAGAGGGTGCTTGCCGTCTGAGGGATACCGGCGCTCTGTCACCAGGGGAGCGAGCCATTTGATGAGGCAGGCGCAGGGCCGGATCGGAATCTGTCAGCGGGCAGCCGACAACTGTGAACGCAGATGGGCCGCAATCTGACCCCGGGTCGTGACCCACAGGTCGTCCCGCGCTGCACACTGTTTTGCGATCTCACCATAGGCCCAGGCACAGGCCGGACGTCCGTAGCAATGCGTGTGGACGAGCACATCAATGATGACGGCATCGTCGGTGTTGGCCAGCAGATGGGGCAGCGCCTGATTGAACATCTCGATGAACTGGGCCGGCGAGCGCCCGAAGCGCATCGAGTGCGACAGATCGTTGAATTCGATTGAGAGCGGGACTCCGATGATCTCGCCCTCCGGATAGCGCTGTACATAGGGCAGATCATCATCGAGGACATCGCCTTGCCATTCGTAACCATGGCGGATCAGCCGGCGAAAGGTGTCGTCATTAGCCGTTGCCCGGGGACTGATCCAGCCGGCGGGCCGTGTGCCAATGACCTGGGTCAGCAGTTCGGTGGTTCGGCGAATGTAGTTCTCGTCCTCTTCGGCGCTCAGCTTGGCCGGAATCAGATCCTGTGCATATCCGTGCGCGACGATTTCATGCCCGGCCTTTGCAACCGCACGGACCTGCTGCGGATCTCGCTCGGCAAGGACGCCTGAGGTGAATACATTGGCTTGCACGCCGGCCCGATCCAGCATGGACATCAGGCGACGGATGCCGGCATTGGCGCCATAGCGGCCATAGGAATCCGCGTTGGCATCAAACACGCCGGCTGGCAGCGGGTTCCCCATCGGTCCGACGCCGGACGCAGCGCCTTCGGACCAGGCCTCATAGGCAACGTTGAAAACGACGGCGACATGTCGGCCACCGGGCCATTTCATATTGGCGGGAGCACGACGGATTTCTGGCGAGACGCTTGCAGACGACATACGAGGTTCCTGGCAGATTGATCAAGAGGCCAGGACGTGGTGTGGCCTGGCATGAGCGCAATGACGGCTTGTCGGCAGACTACCTGAAGCGTGGCAACGCGGGCGCAGGTTAGCTCTGGATGTGTTCACTGAACGAGTCCAAACCAACTTGAAGGTCATAGGCGTACGAATGCAGCCCGCAATCCAGGCTTTCCTCCCGGGCGGAGCATAAAAACAGGCCAAACCGCAGCAAACCGGTTCGACCTTTCTCCAGCGCAGGGAATGGACGTAAAGCGCCAGCTTCGCCGCCTTTGCCACTTCCGCCCACTTGAGCACTTCCCCGCCCACCTACTTGCGGAATTCTGCCCGCGGACCGCCTGGCGCGAAACCGACAACGATCTTGATGGTTTGTGCAGGTCAGGGTTGAGCGGAGAATGCATTGCGTACGGCGGCGAACGGCGCCAGCAGCGTGGCGGAGGTGGCACCGAGCACCAGCGTCCGTCGCCGTACTTGAGTCTCGCCGGGAACATTTACGGCCATCTGGGCTGAAGATTAAACGCTGTCGAGATCGATCGCTTCATTCATGGGTATTCCCCTGTTGGTTTCGCTCATTTTTTACGAACCGGAAAAGCGCATCCACCGCAACGACACCTTCTCCGTCGCGGCGTACCAACAGCGGGTTGATTTCGGCTTCAGCCAGCTGGCCTTCGGAATCGAGGGCCAGCATCGAGAAGGCACTGACTGCTTTGGCAAGCGCCTTCAGATCGCCCGGCGGACGACCTCGGAAGCCGGCCAGTTTTTTGAGCAGCCGAAGCTCATCAATCATTGATTGCGCCTTCGCTTCGCTGATCGGAGCCGGAGCCACGACAACATCATCCAGCAATTCGGCTTCTATTCCACCTGCCGCCAGAACGACAATCGGACCAACCACCGGATCACGGCGGTAGCCAAGCAGGACTTCGCCTTCGCTGCTCAATTGCTGTTGAATGAGCCAGCCGCGCAGTGACGCATCCGGTGAATAAGCAGTGATGTCCGATCGCATGGTGCCAAGACGCTGGCGCAGCTGCTCTGCATCCTTGATCCCCAGCGCGACAGCACCGGCCTCGCTTTTGTGCGGCAGATCCCTTGAGCAGGCCTTAAGCACCCAGGGGGCGGACATATCAGCCGATTTTTCTGACAGCGAATTGGCCGCATCGGCCCCTGATGCGGTCTCGGGTTCAAAGCGCCATGGCGCGACTGGGACCCCTAGTTGCTCCAGCATTGGATAGCAGTGGGCTTCGTCCGGCTCAGTGCCGGCCTCGGCGCGCAGCTTGGCCAGGGCTGCATTGATCTGTGCGACACGCTGGGCCTCGAGACCGTTGTCTTTGCGTTGTTGCGCAAGATGGCGGCTGGCCGACAGCGTGGCAGCCAGCACATCGGCACAGGCCTCGGGGGTTCGAAAGGCAGCAACGCCGGCTTCGGTCAGTCGAGCCAGTGATTCCTCAGCCTGCGGGGCCAGGAACGCGGCCAGCGGTTTGCCGCCAAGCGCCTGCCAGTCGGCGGCCGCATCGATGATCGGTTTGACCGCAAGCTCGGGCTTTGAGCGTGCCGACGAACCTACGACCGCCAGCACTGCATCACAGCCGCGCCACTGGGCCAGGGCCCTGAGCACGGCGCTGTACTGCGCCGCGGTACCCGCCAGTGTCAGGTCGATGATCGGGGTGTCGCGTACTTCAAACTGTCCTGCGAGCAGCGTCCGCAGTTCGTCATCCGGATAAGCAGGTTCGACGCCATAGAGGCCCAGCTGGTCAACCACCATGGCGGCACCACCACCGGTAGTCGTGACTGCAGCGACCCGTGGACGTGCACGGGGCGTCTCGGTTTGATTTTTGGCATCGGCTTTGATCGCACCGATCTGCGCATAGAGCGGGCCGCCCTCCAGCAGGCCCTCCAGATTCGAGATCTGAATCACGCCGCAATGGGTGAGAAACGCGCGTAGCGCGCGGCCCGAGCCGGCGATGGCACCCGTGTGAGATTGAGCGAGCGTCTCACCCACCGAGGACTGACCGAGCAGATAGGCTGCTACCGGTTTACCGGCAGCCTGCGCCCGGGCCACGGCACGCTCAAAGGCCGGCGCATCGCGCAGGGTTTCAAGAAACAGCAGGATCGTTTTTGTGTTCGGATCGTCGGCCAGGACTTCGATCAGCTCAGCAACACCAATATCGGCCTCGTTACCGACCGAGACCATGGTTGAGAAGGCCAGCCCGCGGGTCAGGCCGCGCGACAAAATCGCGCCAAGCATCGAGCCGCTTTGCGAGATAAAACCCAAGGAGCCAGCTTGCGGAAGATCGGTCTCAACGGCTGCATTCACGGTGAGCGCAAGACCATTGTCCGAGCGGATCAGGCCAATACAGTTCGGGCCCAGCAGGCGGATGCCAAGCTCGCGCGCGCGCGTCACGAGCTGTTCCTGCAGCGCGATGCCTGCGCCACCGACTTCCGCGAATCCGTCGGAGAAAATTGTTGCCACCTTGACGCCGCGCTGCGCACATTGCTCGATGGCGGTCAGCACATCATCCCGGCCGATCATGATGAAGGCCTGATCAATTTCGCCCGGCGCCTCCAGGACCGACTTGTAGGCCGGCAGTCCGAGGATTTCCGGGCGACCCGGATTGATCGGCAGGATCTGCCCTTGCCAGCCGCACTTGCTCAGAAAACGCTGCGGACGCGCTGTGTTCTTTTTTGCATCTCCAGATGCGCCGATCAGCGCAACGGCGCGCGGATCGAGCAGCGCGCGTACCCAGTCAGCTTGATGGGAATTGACGTTCGAGTTGCTCATGACTTCATCCGGCCAAGCACGCCTTCGGCGATGCGATTTTTCAGGATTTCGAGCGATCCGCCGGCAATCATCCAGCCACGGCAGCGACGCATGCAGTATTCGAGCAGCAGGTCCTGGCTGTAGCCGGCACCGCCCAGAATCTGCATCGCCTCATTGGCCACCTCAAAGCCCCACTGATTGCAGGCATGCTTGGCAATCGCGGTGTCATCGGGGGACGGAAAGCCGTTGTCGGCACGGCTGGCGGCCTGATACAGCAGCAGCTGCGCGGCTTCCAGTTTGATTTTCATTTCAGCGAACTTCCACTGAATGCCCTGAAACTGACCCAGGAGTTTGCCGAACTGCTTGCGCTGCAGCGCCCATTCGCGGGCCTGCTCAAAACAGTAGCGACCCAGGGCGAGTGAGCGAGACGCATTGCCAAGGCGTTCGACGTTGAAGCCGGCGATCTGCTTTTTGAATCCGCCTTCGCGCAGTACGACCATTTCGGGCGGGACATAGACGTCCTCGAAGAACATCTGGCGCCATTCCTCGCCGGACATGAAGTTGGAGACCTTGCCGTAGCGAAAGCCCTCGGCCTTGGTGTCGATCAGCACCGAGCCGATGCCATCAATGCCCGGGCCGTAGCGCACATAGGCCAGGATCACGTCGGCGTATGGCGCGTGCGTGCTGAAAACCTTTGAGCCGTTGATCCGGAATCCGTCGCCATCGGGCGTGGCGGTGGTTTTGAGTTCGGTGACTGCGGAGCCCGCATCGGGTTCGCTCATGCCGACCGAGATCAGACCTTCGCCGGCAAGGATGCGAGTCAGGTAGCGCTCTTTTTGCCACGGCGTGCCGTACTCAGCAAACACACGGACCGGACCGAAGTTACCGGCTTGGATCACATCGGCGCTCCGCGGACAAACCGAGGCCACCGCCTGGATGGCGATGACCGCATCCATCAGCGTGCCGCCTTGACCGCCATCTTGCTCGGGAATTGTGATCCCCAGCAGTCCAACCTCAGCCATGTCGCGCGCGACATCCCACGGGTACTCGATCTGATGCGCGCGTTCCAGCGCGCCATCGGCGAGGCGCTCGCGTGCGAATCGCAGGACTGAATCCTGAAAGGTTCGTTGCTCGGAGGTCAGTTCGAAATCCATCTTGAGTCTCGTGTTTGGCAGGGGCCGGGCGCGGCGGGAACAGGGGCGTAACTATGCCATTGGGGCCTGGTGCAGCCTATCGGGAAATTCCGGATTTCGGGACTGATCGCAGTTTGGACTAGGCCGATGGATGCTCAGGGTTAGTACGAGTGCGAGATTGGTCATAGATCCTGTGCGCAATAGGCAGCGCAGCGTTGAAAAAGTTCAATGGCTTCCACGATCAATCACACGGGAGTCAGCGATGAAGTTGCCATGCAGGTACCTGGAAAAGCGCGGGTCTGGTCTGAGCCATGACAGTGCAGATTCAAACTGCCGGGGCGTTCAAATCCGAGGCGTATTCCGTTTAGGCAGACAGCTCGGGCAAGGCATGACCGAGTACATCATCATCGTCGCACTGATCGCGGTCGCGGCGATTGGGATCTACACGCTGTTCGGTCAGACCATCCGGAATCAAACGGCTGGTCTTGCGCTCGAGATGTCTGGCCAGGATGCAGCCTCTGCGATCGCCAGTGCGCAGACCAACGCCACCACCGCCCAGACCAACGCAAATGTGCGCAAGGGGCTGGACAACTTCAATGCCAGCAACCGGCCCTAAGCCATGAGCATGCTGACAGTCGTCCGTGCTGGTTGCAGAAGGCCGGCACTTATTGATACCGATCGGCAGTTTGCGGCAGGTCGCGCACTGCTTACCTGGCGTTGTGCTCCGCAGGCAGGCCAGGCGCTGATCCTAAGCCTCGTGCTGCTGTTCGCCGGAGCACTTGGGCTGTATTTCATGTTCAGCACTGCTCAGGTTTCATCGACGCGGCATCGTCTTGATAACGCGGCCGATGCAGCAGCCTGGAGCGCCGCACTCTGGCGAGCCCGCGTGATGAATTACCACGCTTATGCCAATCGGGCGATTGTCGCGCAGGAGGTCGCTATTGCGCAGGCTGTCACGTTGGCGTCCTGGGCCAGGTATTTCGAGACGTTCACCAGTAATGCGGCGATGCTCGCTTCCGTATATCCGCCGGTCGGGGCGGTCCTCTCGGTCAGTGCCGACTTGGCGCGCAGCACCCGTCAACTGACCGAGCTGACGGCTGCCGAGGAAATCGCGGCGCGCAACGCTTATAAAAATCTCCTGGCGACCAGCCAGGAAGTGATGCAACGCTCAATTGATACGTTCGGGCTGGGCGCCGTGGCCAACGAGGTCGCGCGTGCCAATGACAAGCGGTTCTTTGCGTTTGCCCTTCCGGATGCCGGCGAATTCGAGTCGATGACGCGACGCTGGACTGATGCCGATCGCTTGCGGCTCAAGCAACTGGTTGATGCCTCGCTGGACCCCTTTGTGCGCGGACCGCGTGGGGTTGACCTGACGCTTTATCTGCTGCCGAGTCTTTGCTTCGGTAATCCGCTGGTCAGTCCGCAATCCTGGTTTCAAGAGTTGAAGAAGCGCGGCGGCACCACCATGGCGCCCGAGCTTGAGCGATGGGAGGCAGTCGATACGATGTCGCTGCACGATTGGCGCCCGAGGAAAGGCTTATTCGGGATCTTCAGGGGTTG
>JAURMJ010000148.1 GCA_030830765.1 Quisquiliibacterium sp. | reverse complement strand
GGCGGGTGCTGATCTGCCCTATGCGTGCAAGGGCGGTGTCTGCTGCACCTGTCGTGCCCGCGTCCTGGAGGGCGAAGTCCGGATGGAGAAGAACTACACGCTTGAGGACCAGGAAATGGCACAGGGCTTTGTGCTGACCTGTCAGTCGCATCCTGTCAGTGAGCGGGTTGTGCTCAGTTACGACGAACGCTGAGCAGGCTGCGGATGTCACGTCCCAAGGCCATCGATTACGAGCAGCAGCGGGCAAGGATCCTGCGCCTCGCGGTCGATGCCTTTGCCCGCATCGGTTATCCGAGCGCCTCGATGTCCGGGCTTGCCCAAGCCTGCGGCACCTCGAAGGCCGGGCTCTATCATTACTTCCCGAGCAAGGATGCGCTGTTGTTCGAGGCGCTCAACGGCTACACGCAGCGCCTGCAGGAGATCGTCAACGCATCTGCGGACCTGCAGCTTGCGCCGCGCGAAGCACTGCTCCGGACCGTCCGGGCGCTGATGCGTGAGTACAGCAGCTCGCGGGCTTACCATGTCGCACTGCTCAATGACGTCAAGTTTCTGGCCGATCCGCAGCGCACGCAAATCCAGGCGCAGGAGCGCGCCGTGGTCGATGTGATCGCAGACCGACTTGCGCGGGCCTATCCGAATGCAATCACGAACGACAACCGGATTGTCGTCACGATGGCGCTGTTGGGTATGATCAACTTCACTATCGCCTGGCTGCGCCCCGACGGGCCGGTCAGCCATGAACAATTTGCCGATCTGGCTGTCGACCTGTGGTCGAAGGGGCTGGATGGCGCCAACATTCCGATTCTCAAAGGACCTTCCAGTGAGCAAGCAATTTGCATCGAAGGGTGACCTTTCCGCCAAGGAAATCACCTTCAAACAACTGTCCGAAAACGCCTGGGCTTACACAGCTGAAGGAGATCCAAATTCAGGCGTGATCATTGGCGACAACGCCTGCATGGTGATCGACGCGACCGCGACCCCGGCCATGGCGCGCGACCTGATCGCACGCATTCGCACCGTCACCGACAAGCCGATCAAGTACGTGGTGCTTTCGCACTATCACGCCGTGCGCGTACTGGGAGCCTCAGCTTATTTCGCCGAAGGCGCGCAGGAGATCATCGCAAGCCAGGGCACCTGGGATCTGATCGTCGAACGCGGCGCGGCTGACATGAAGTCCGAGATCGAGCGTTTTCCGCGTCTGTTCCAGGATGTCGAATCGATCCCTGGTCTGACCTGGCCGACGATGGTTTTCGAGCGTGAGCTGACGCTGCATCTGGGCAGTCTCGAGGTCAAGATCATGCACGTCGGTCCTGGCCATACAAAAGGTGACACGATTGCCTGGATCCCGGCGCAGCGCGTGTGCTTCTCGGGTGACCTGGTCGAATACAACGCAGGGGTGTACACCGGCGACGCCCAGCTCGAGGAATGGCCGCAGACCCTGGATGCGTTGCTCGCGCTCAAGCCCGAGAAGCTGGTGCCCGGACGCGGCCCGGCAATGACGAATGAGGCGGACAGCCGCAAGGCCATCGAATACACCCGCAAATGGGTTTCCGACCTCTACGGGACGGCCAAGGCGGGTGTTGCTGCGGGCAAGTCGCTCAAAGAGGTGTTCGCTGATACGCGCGCGGTCATGGACCCGGTGTTCGGCAATGTGTTCATTTACGAACACTGCCTGCCCTTCGATGTTTCGCGCGCCTTTGATGAGGCCAGCGGCATCAAACATCCGCGCATCTGGACCGCTGAGCGCGATATCGAAATGTGGCAGTCGCTGCAAAGCTGAGCCTGCAGGAAACATTGACCGATGTGGTTCAGAAATCTGATGGTTTACCGGATCCCAGCCGACTGGGATCTTTCCGCACAGGCGCTTGCCGAGCAACTTGCGCCACTGGCTTTCACACCAGCCTCCAGCATTGAGGAGTCCAGCCTGGGCTGGGCACCGGCAACGCCATTCGATGATTCGCTGGTCTATGAGGCCGGCCGGCAATTACTGATTTCATTGCGTCTTGAAAAAAAGCTGCTGCCGGCCAAGGTCATCGGTCAGTTCGTCAAGCAGCGGGTCGAGCAGCTCGAGGCGCAGGATGGTTTCAAGCCGGGGCGCAAGCGACTCAAAGAACTCAAGGAGCAGGTTCGGGATGAGTTGCTGCCGCGTGCCTTCAGTCTGTCGAGCGAGACGCGGGCCTGGATCGACCCGGCGCATGGTTGGCTGGTCATCGATGCCGCCTCGCAGGCCAAGGCCGATGAATTGATGACCTTGCTGCTCAAAGCCGTCGACGGATTACCCGCGCGCAAACTGACCGTCGCCGATTCAGTGGCCGGCGCAATGACCACTTGGCTTGTCACCGATGAAGCGCCCCCCGGGTTTTCGGTTGATCAGGATGCCGAGCTGCGTGCACGCGAAGGCAAAGCCAAGATCCGGTACGCGAATCAGACTCTTGAGCATGAAGAAATTGCCCGACACACCAAGGCAGGCAAGGAATGCTCCCGACTGGCGCTGACCTGGGCTGACCGGATCAGCTTCATGCTGGGCGAGAAGCTTGAGATCAGGCGACTGCGACCACTGGATGTCATCAAGGAGCAGACCGGCAATGCCGATATCGGCGAACAGGAGCGGTTTGCGTCCGACTTCACGCTGATGACTGGTGAACTGACGCGCCTGCTTGATGATCTGGTGAATGCGCTGGGCGGTCTGCAACCCGGGACCGAGCTGGCAAAGCCCACGCTTCGGGCAGCGGCGTAACGCGGGCCGGGATGCGTCGGCAAACCAGTCAGCTGCGGGAGCAAACCCTGCGGCTGGCTGGTTGGTCGAGATTCAGAGGGTTGTCTCGCGCAGATGCACCAGCGTCACCAGTGACCGATTCACCGGCGTACTGATGCCCAGCGCAGCCCCACGCCGAACCACGTAGCCGTTGAGAGAATCGATTTCCGTGTGCTTGCCACGCGCCAGATCCTGCTGCGTCGACGAGGTGGCTGCAGCCATTGCCTGGCCGACGCCGATGACGTCGCGATAAAGCGAATCAGCATCGGGCAGTCGCACGCCGTCAGCGCTGGCAACAACATGACACTCATCAAGAATCTCGCGCATCAGCAGTCGCGCAGATTCGTCGCCGACCATGACGCCGTAGCGCACGCCGGCCAGTGCAGACACTGGATTGAAGACACAGTTGACGACAAGTTTGACCCACAGTGCAGCGCGCACATCGTCCGACACTGGGCAGGCGACTGCGGCACGCTCAAACAGATCAGCTACCCGCTTTACTCGGGCAGACGTGGCATCCGAGGCCGCCCCTGCTGCGCCCGGTCCGACTGATCCCGCCCGGAAATACTCACCGAGGATCAGGTCACCCCGCCCGGCATGACGCAGATGCCCGGGGCCTGGCATTGAGGCGGCCACATAGACCACCGCAGCCAGCGCATCAATACCCGTTGCGCTGCGCACCCGCTCAACGTTGTCGACACCGTTCTGAAGACTGACGGCGACGGCACCGGAGGGCGCAAGATCCGCGATCTGTCGCGCGGCGTCCTCGGTGTCGAGGGTCTTGACGCACAGCAGGATCAGATCGGCGTCGCGAAGCACCTGTGGATCGGTGCTGGCCTGCATCGGAATCTGCCGGGTCTGTCCGCCACTTTCAAAACTGAGCCCCTGCGTATTGATCGCATCAACATGCGACTGTCGCCCGATCAGCGTGACCTGGGCACCGGCCTCAGCGAGCCTGGCCCCGTAAAAGCATCCGACCGCGCCGGCACCAAGGACCACAACGCGAGGATTTTGCTGGCCAGACGGCCAGAGCGATTGATTACCTTTCTGATTGCTCATTGATGACTTGTCCGACCTTTGATTATTGAGGACTGCTTGCCCGCCTGGAACACCCCTGGCCCTGACGCCGGGTACCTCGCCACCGTTCGGATCCCGACGCACTCTTTTCCTCAGATCGCCTGATCATCGGCGAGGTGCCAGCGCAGGCTCACGCCGCTGCGAAAAACCATCGGTCAATGTTTCCAGGAAACTGACGACATCAGCAATCTCACGTTCATCAAGTCGCGGTTGCCCGCCACGCCGCTCGCCGTAGGGCACTTCATCGACATTGACATTGCGATGCAGGGAGACGGGCAGATCATCAAACTTGCCAGCCCGTTTTGGATAGAACTCGTCCGGGTGGGTATCTCGACGCATGTAAAAGCGCACCGCCTCCGACAGGGTCCTGATCGCTCCGTTGTGAAAATACGGCGCGGTCAGTGCAACGTTACGCAAGCTGGGCACCTTGAACAGGCCGCAAAGCGATTTGCGTGCGCGAAAATCGGACCGGGCGGGACCGCACAGACCCAGGTCAAAGAATCCGGGCTTTGAATTTTCAGGGATCGCACGATTGCGCGGTACGCCCAGCGCATCGTAGGTGAAATCAGTAAACAGTGCGCCTGGCACGCCGGGCTGCGCGTCGACCACATGGCAGGCCGCGCAATTGCCTTTGGTTTCGCTTCGAAACAGCTCGAGACCGCGTTTTTCGGCTGGCGTGAATTCAAGCTGGCCACGCATCACCAGGTCGAACTTGCTGTCGAATGGAGCGAATTGGGGCGACTCGCGCTGAAAGCTTGCCAGCGCCTCTGCGGCCGCCTGATGCAGCCGTGCATTGTCGCCAAAGATCACGGGTCCGAGCAGGGTTGCCCATTGGGGCGCATAGCGCGCTGCACGCAATCGCCTGGCCAGCGCGGCGACCGACTCATTGGCCATTTCGCGCGAATTCAGAAATGGCTGCATCGCCTGCTCGGCCAGCGAGTTGGCCCGACCGTCCCAGAAAAACCCCCCGACCGGCACCAGTTCGCCCTCCTCGTTGCGCTGGAAGGAAAATTCCGGCGCAAATTTCAGATAGCGGATCGACGGCGATTTGCGAAAACCAAACCGATCAAGCTGGGGTCCGCCGGGCATGACACCGAACGGCCCCGGACCGGAGTGCCCACGCGTCGGATCGTGACAGGTCTGGCAGGACATCCGGCCTGAAGCTGACAGCGATTCGTCCTCAAAAATCATCTTGCCGATCGCAGCCTGAGGCGACAGCTGCGGCAGTTGCTGAGGATCAGCACGGGCGGGTGACACCAGAACCGCCTGCAGACAGGTCGACAGTGTCAGCAGTCCGATCAGGACTTGCCATCGGGACAGCACCTTGAACATGGGCGTGTTCATCATCATGCGGGGACGCGGAACCGGAGTTGATGCGATGCCATGAGTTTAGGGCATCGGCTTCCTGCCCTTGAAGATCAGACTTCAGATCCGGAACAATCCGGCGTCCCGGACACTCTTCCTGCCATTGCTCCCGGTACACTTTCGGCGAAACGGTTTGCGAAGATCCGGAAATGGCTGTGAGCTTGCAGGCAGCGCCGGGGATTTCGCCAAATGTCCAGAGGAGCAAGATCGAATGACGACATACGACTACATCGTCGTGGGGGCCGGCTCCGCCGGCTGTGTGCTGGCCAACCGCCTGACCGAGAACGGTCGCCACTCAGTGCTGCTGCTTGAAGCGGGTCCGAAGGACACCAACCCATGGATTCATATTCCGATCGGCTACGGCAAACTGTTCAGCGACAAGCGCGTGAACTGGAGCTACGAGTCGGAGCCTGAGCCGAACATGGGCGGCCGGCGCATCTTCACGCCGCGCGGCAAGGTGCTGGGAGGGTCTTCATCGATCAACGGTCTGGTCTATATCCGTGGGCAGCGCGAGGACTTTGATCAGTGGGGTGTTCCGGGCTGGGACTTTGACGGGATCCTGCCCTACTTCATCAAGGCTGAGGACCAGAGTCGGGGGGCAAGCGAGTGGCACGGCGCCGGTGGCCCCTTCGCGGTCTCCGATCTTCCGGACAAGCATGAACTCTGCGATGCCTTCATTGCGTCGGCCCAGTCAACCGGTCTGCCCCGCAACGATGACTTCAACGGTGCAAATCAGGAAGGAGCCGGTTACTACCAGGCCAACCTGCGCAACGGTCGGCGCATCAGCACAGCGGTCGGCTACCTGCGTCCGGCGCAAAAGCGCGCCAACCTGCGGGTTGAAACCGAGGCCCTGACAACCCGTATTCTGTTTGAAGGCACCCGTGCCACCGGTGTCGAGTACACGCAGGGTGGCAACACGCAGCGTGCGATGGCTCGCGAAGTGATTCTCTGCGGCGGCTCGTTCAACTCGCCGCAGTTGTTGCAGTTGTCCGGTGTCGGACCTGCTGATGCGCTGAACAAGCTTGGCATTCCGGTGGTGCTCGATTCACCCGAAGTCGGCGAGAACCTGCAGGATCATCTGTACGTGCGCAGCTTCTTTCGCTGCAACAAGCCGATCACGATCAACGATGACATGGCCACCTGGTGGGGCCAGGTCAAGATCGGCCTGAAATACCTGCTGCAAAAACGTGGGCCACTGACCGTGAGCGCCGGCTATGCGGCCGCCTTCGCACGCACCCGCCCCGAATTGACCCGACCGGATGCGCAGTACTACTTCATCAACTTCTCAGTGGCGAAACGCGGCGGCGTGCTGGATAAATTCCCCGGCTTCACCTGCTCGATGTCGCAGCTGCAGGCCGAATCACGCGGCTGGGTGCGGCTGCGCAGCGCCGATGCGACGCAGGCCCCGATGATCCAGTACAACTACCTGAGCACCGAGAACGAACAACGCACGATGGTCGACGGCATGAAACTGCTGCGCCGGATCACGCAATCCAGGCCGTTGGCCGATTACATCGTCGAAGAGCGGATGCCGGGCGCCAAGGTGCAGTCCGATGACGAATGGCTCGATTTCATCCGGGCGACGGGTGAGACCGTCTATCACCCGACCTCGACTTGCCGGATGGGCACGGATCCGCGCTCGGTGGTTGATGAGCGGCTGCGCGTTCGCGGGATTTCGGGGCTTCGTGTGATCGATGCCTCGGTCATGCCTGCCGTGGTCTCGGGCAACACGAATGCCGCGGTTGTTGCCGTTGCGGAAAAAGGGGCAGATCTTGTCCTGGAGGATGCGGCAGGCTGAGCTGCGCAAGCAGGCTCACACCTGGTTCTTTGCAGGCGTGCGCCGGCCAGAAACAAGCGGCTCATCCCCTGAAGACGGCGACCCGGAGAACAACAGATGTTTGCAACAACTCGAAGCCACACGCTCGGCGATGTGCTGCGACGCACCGCAGCCCGACTCCCGAACAAGACCGCGATTGTCTGTGGCGAGGTGCAATGGAACTACGCGCAGTTCAATCAGCTGTGCAACCGGCTGGCCAACGGGCTTGCAGGCATCGGCGTGCAGGCCGGGGAGCGCGTTGCAATCTTGTCGCGCAACTCCCACGCCTTTGCGGCCATGCGTTTTGCGCTGGCCAGGCTGGGGGCGGTGCTGGTGCCGATCAACTTCATGCTGAATGCCGACGAATGCGCCTACATCCTGCGCCATGCGGGGGCGCGGCTGCTGTGCGTCGGTCCGGATATGGTCGAGCTGGGCAAGGCTGCATCCCAGCTGGACACGGCAGTTGAACGGATGATCTGGTTGCCTGGAGAAGACCCGGCAAGCCCACCGGTCGATCTGCTGGGCTTCGAAGCGCTGCTCTCTGATGATGACAGCGAGCCTGATGCACAGCTGGAGTCTTCAGCGCTGCTGCAGATCATCTATACCAGCGGGACCGAATCGCTGCCCAAGGGCGCAATGCTCACGCATGAGGCCGTCCTCTGGGAATATGTCAGCTGCGTTGTCGAAGGCGAAATCGCCGAGAACGACCTGATGGTGCATGCGCTGCCGTTGTATCACTGCGCGCAGCTCGATGTATTCCTGGGCCCGGGCGTTTATGTAGGCGCAACCAACGTGATCACCGGCAAGCCGACACCGGACAACATCATGGCGCTGCTTGCAAAGCATGGTGCGAACTCGTTCTTTGCACCACCTTCGATCTGGATTGCGCTGCTGCGCTCACCACAGTTCGACACCACCGATCTGAGCCGGCTGGCCAAGGGCTATTACGGCGCGGCCATCATGCCGGTGGAAGTGCTCAAGGAAATCGCGCGCCGGCTGCCGCAGATCCGGCTTTGGAATTTCTATGGTCAGACTGAGATTGCGCCGCTGGCCACCGTGCTCAAGCCCGAGGATCAGCTGCGCAAGGCTGGCTCGGCCGGCCGCGCGGTGCTCAATGTGCAGACCCGAGTCGTCGATGATCAGATGAACGATGTGAAGGTCGGTGAGATTGGCGAAATCGTGCATCGCTCGCCGCAGCTGCTGACCGGCTACTTCCATGACGAGGAGCGCACCGCAGCCGCGTTTGCCGGAGGCTGGTTTCACAGTGGCGACTTGGCCATGATCGACGACGAGGGCTACATCACCGTCGTTGATCGCAAGAAGGACATGATCAAGACCGGCGGTGAGAACGTGGCAAGCCGTGAGGTCGAGGAAACCGTCTACCGGCTTGATGGCATCTCTGAGGTGGCGGTGATCGGCCTGCCCCACCCCTACTGGATCGAGGCAGTCACAGCGGTCGTCGTAGCCAAACCGGGCGCAGCACTGAGCGAGGAATCTGTGATTGCCCACTGCCGGGCACAGATGGCCCCCTTCAAGGTACCCAAGAAAGTGGTGTTCACCGATGCGCTGCCGAAGAATCCGAGCGGCAAGGTGCTTAAACGCGAGCTGCGAACCCGTTATGAAACGCTGATGGCCAACGCACCCGCCTAGCGCGCCTCATTGCCCGGACGGATTGCAACACCCTTCGTCAAGGTGCTGCCGGGCGCCCGCGCGCACTGCTGCTGCGCGCCCTTGAGGAAGGGTCCAGACCGCAGCAGCCCCTTTCTCTTGCGGTGATGTGGTTTGACCGGACCCGCCACAACGGGACACCCGTCAGAACGAGAGCACATCCCCCGGACTGATCGCAAAAACCTTCGTCGAGGTGCTGCCCAGTGCCTGCTGGTATTGCTGCGGTGTGCCCTTCAGGAACGGGAACGTGCCGTAGTGCATCGGCAGCACATAACGCGGCTTGATCCATTCGCGGGTAGCCAGTGCGGCCTCGGACGGGCCCATCGTGAAGTGGCCTCCGATTGGCATCATGACCAGGTCGGGCTTGTAGATCTGCGCGATTGTCTTCATGTCGCCGAACAGCCCGGTGTCGCCCATGTGCCAGATCTTGAAGCCGTTCTCCAGTTCAATGATGAAGCCCGCGGCCTCGCCCCCGATATGCAGCTCGTTCTTACCGGTCACCGGGTTCTTGTGACTGAGCTCAGAGCTATGTTCAGCGGGCACCATCGTGACCTTGATCCCCGGTCCGAGCGGCTGCACGGTGCCGCTTTTGTTCATGCGCAGCAACTGCTTGGCAGGCACAACCCCAAGCTCGATCAACGAAAGCGCAAGTCCGTTCGGGCTGATCATTCTTACCCCGTGCTTCTTGAGCAGGGCGGGGGCATCCCCAAGGTGATCGCCGTGCGCATGCGTAACGAGAATCAGGTCGATCTTGCCCAACGCATCCAGGTTCTTGTACTGCGCCGGCGTCTTGGGATTCTTGGTCAGGAACGGATCGATCAGAATGACCTTGCCCCCGGGGGTGGTCACTTTCATCGCAGCCTGACCAAGCCACTGCACCTCGACTGACGCTGCCCGGGCGCTCAGCGCCGACAAAGCCAGTAGGGCGCAGGTCATCAGGCCAACAATTTTTCGCATGAGAAACCTCTTACTGATTTGAAATGAATAACTTGAGAGCGGGTCGGCCGGGTGCTGACGAACCCGGCTGATCGATGATGCGGACTCTCCGCTTCAGGCTATCGCAGTTTCGCGGCGTCGTCACGTGGCCCGGAAAGTCAGACAATCATCAGCGGTTCAGGCCCGGACGGTGGGGCAAATCGGCGGTCGATCTGTACAAGATCATCCTGAGTCAGGCGTAAATCAGCAACCTTGCAAATTGCCTCGACATGTTCGAGACGCACTGCCTTCGGAATCGGGACTACACCCGGGCGCATCATCAGCCAGGCAATCGCGACCTGGGCTGCGCTTGCACCATGAAGGCGGCCAATTTGAGTCAGCAGCGGATCGGTGGCCAGCGCCCCACCATCAATGGGGCAGTAGGCGATCAGCGGCATCGAGCGGGCGGCCAGCAGTTCGCAGAGCTCATATTCAACCCCGCGCTGAGACACGCTGTAGTACACCTGATTAGCTGAGCAGTGAGCGCCCGCTTTCTCGGATAACAGCTCAGTCATGTCATCTTGATCGAAATTGCTGACTCCCCAGTGGAGAATCCTGCCATCCTGCTGCAGGCGCTCGAAGGCCTCGATCGTCTCTGCCAGCGGCACAGACCCCCGCCAGTGCAGCAGATAGAGATCGATGCGATCGGTGCCCAGACGCTGCAGACTGCGCTCGCAGGCCGCCATGACGCCGCGCCTGCTGGCGTTATGCGGATAGACCTTGCTGATCAGAAACACCTGATCGCGCCGCCCCTCGATGGCGCGACCGACGATCCGCTCGGCTCCGCCCTCACCGTACATCTCGGCGGTGTCGATCAGCCGGATGCCCAGATCCAGGCCATGTCGAAGTGCGGCCTCCTCGGCCGCTGCTGCACGCGGGGACTCGCCCATGTGCCAGGTACCCAGACCCAGCGCAGGCATCGGGCTGCCGTCAGGAAGCTGCACGGTTTTCATTGAAGACTCTGATCGTGGAAGGAAAGCGGCGAAAGATCTGCTCAACCGGCAGACTGTCCCTGCACCGGATCGACCCGAAATCCGAGCCTTGGGAAATGCACGACGACGTCGCCGGCACGCGGGTCGGTTCGACGCACCGCCAGCGAGTCCGCCTCCACGTTGGTCAGCGTGCCAATGACAGGATCAACCCCGTAGTCGGTCGGCGCAACGCTGACCAGATCCCCGACTCCGAAGCCATCCTGTTCCCGATTGCTGCGGCCAGGCTGCATCGCCGGCTCAGCTGCGCGGGCGATCTCGATGGCCTGCCCGGCCTCCATGGTCTGCGGCTGCCCGTGACCGATCGCACGCATGCGCCCCAGCCAGCCCCGCAGATGCGGGTAGGGGTCAAGAATGACTGCCAGCGGCCCGGCACGCTCGATGAACCAAAGCGGGTGATAGGCAGAGAAATCGCAGATGCGTGCAGCACTACCGTCCAGGAATGGTCGCTCATCGGCCAGCTGCGCCTCCAGGCGCGGCAGGACGTTTCTGAGCAGCACCAGCGCGTCAGGCAGCGGCATGCGCGGCGCATTGCCCCCTTTGCGGAAATTCTTGCGATCCTCGACCAGAGCCTGAACCTGAACGGGCGTCATGTGCGCGAGCGCAGCCTTGACCCCATCGGGCTGAAACGCATAGGTGACAGCAGCCGAAAACAGCTGGTTATCCAGAAAGTGGCTCATCGCCATATCGGATAGCGCCGTGTGGTCCGAGAACAGCGCCGGCCCCGGATGCAGCCGATCGAGCACGCGCGCGATCAGTGCCGTATCGCAGTAGATGTCCGCCCCAACCTGCAGCACTGGCGTGCGCCGATAGCCGCCGGTCAGCGCGATCAGATCAGGCTTGGGCATCACAATCGGGATCCACACCGACTGCCAGGCCAGCCCCTTGTGGCCGAACATCAGACGAACCTTCTCGGCGAACGGTGATTCGGGGTAGTGATGCAGGATCAGTTGGTTCATTGCAGACCTCCAATGACCTGATGATGCCCGATCTGCCTGAAGGCATCAGCGAGTGAACGCATGCCACCCTCACCTGGGACCGCAAGCCACACCGGATCCGGCGGATACACCGGAATCCGGGCGGCCTGCCCAGCGGATTACTTCAGTGGCTTGTAACGCAGACGCTTGGGCTTGGCACCTTCTTCACCCAGTCTGCGCTTCTTGTCGGCCTCATATTCCTGATAGTTGCCGTCGAAGAACACCCATTGCGAATCGCCTTCGGCGGCCAGGATGTGCGTGGCGATCCGGTCCAGGAACCAGCGATCGTGCGAGATCACCAGCACGCTGCCGGCAAACTCGAGCAGTGCGTCCTCGAGTGCGCGCAGGGTTTCCACGTCCAGGTCGTTTGATGGCTCGTCGAGCAGCAGCACATTGCCGCCGGCCAGCAGCGTCTGCGCCAGATGCAGGCGTCCACGTTCACCGCCGGACAGGTTGCCGACAATCTTCTGCTGATCGCCGCCTTTGAAATTGAAGCGGCCGACATAGGCCCGCGACTGCATCTCAAAGCGACCGACGGTGAGAATGTCGGCACCACCCGAAATGGCTTCCCAGACGTTCTTTTCGTTCTG
>JAURMJ010000147.1 GCA_030830765.1 Quisquiliibacterium sp. | reverse complement strand
CAGGCCGCCATAACCCAGCCAGGTGACGCAAGCGGGGCGGATCGGGTGGATATCAGACATGCGATGGGCTCCGGGTCGTCGCAATGCTAGAGGTGCAGGGTCTGCGTCGGGGTCACCACCGCCTGACTTCCGATCAGGCTGCTGCCGCCCGCTGGTAAGCCGGCCGCGCCTTCAGTCGCTGCCAGTAGGCATTGAGCGAATCCAGCCCTTCAATTGATGCGAACTTTTCGGCAATCATGATCGTGTAGCCCATCATGATGTCGGCCGCGCTGAACTCGTCGCCGAGCAGGTAGGGTCGGTCGCTGACCGCGCGATCGACCGCCTCGGAGCTCAGCCGCGCGCGTGCGGCCATCTCCTCAACGACCGCCGGGATGCGGCCCTTTTCGCCGAACGCGCGGCCATGATTGACGATCTCACCGATCGGTCGCGCATAGGTTGACTCGGCAAACCAACTCCATTGCAGGTAAATGCCGTGCGCTTCGGTACCCGGCTTGGGCTGCAGACGGCCCTCACCGTAGCGGTCCAGCAGGTACTGGACCATTGCGCCGGATTCGAACATCGTGAAGTCGCCATCGGTCATGACGGGCACTTTGCCGACCGGGTTCAGTGCACGCCATTCCGGGCTGGCCCGGTAGGCTGGCGAAAAATCGACGGTCTTGACGGTGCAGGGCAGACCCAGTTCCTCGCACAGCCAGATGACGCGCAGGGAACGGGTACCGGGGGCATGGTAGATGGTCAGCATATTGGTCTCAGTGGTTGATTTTCGGAGTGCGCTGGTCTGCGAGAGCGCGACGATTTTCGTGCCACGCAGTTTACGGCAACCGGTTTTGATCACAAGAAGCGCACTGGTGCCGCGCGCTGTCAGGTCCACCCACTACGCAGCCCGGATCGCGAAGACAGCCAGCGCAATCGATGCGCCATAGCCCACCGCCCAGATGGCGCTGCGCAAGGTGGCTTTGTCAGCCACATAACACCCAATGTAGAGCAGGCGGGTAATCACAAAAGTCACCGCCAATCTGTTGACCAGCTCGGCGTCCACACCAGTTTGAATGGCAGCCAGCAAGGCCGCTGCAAACAGGGCAAAGGCTTCCAGGCTGTTGGCCTCGGCCGCGCTGGCGCGTGCCCGAAACCCGGTCTGCCGGGACAGCCATTGGCGGGGCTGGCTGTTGTCGTATTGCCTGAAACCGGCTTTGGCAATACCGGTACAGACCAGGGGCAACAGGCCTGCAACGAGCAGACAAATATAGGCAGTGGTGAGCATGGCAGGGGTTCCGGGTTGGGTGTTGGTCAAGGCTGTCTGATATCGGACATCGCATGGAAACTTACCATTCAGAGGGCCTGGGTGTGCAGCAGAGGTCATGCGGAGATCATTCCGGGCCTTGGCCAGGCTTGTGCGTTTCCTGCTCAAAGACATCTCGAGATACGCAGCCGCGCCTTGACGTTCTGCCGAATTCGTACGGACTGGCTGCCGAAACCAAATTGTGGGCAGGTCATCGTCTCCATATTGTTATGAGCGAAACAAGCGTTTGCTTGAGCATTCAATAACAGGAGACGAACATGAAGTTTTCCACACGGTGCCGCGTGCTGGCGCTCAGCCTGCCTGTGCTGCTTGCGGCGTGCGGAGGGGATCCCGACCTCTACACCCCGCGGATTGTTGAGTCGACAGCACAGACCATCGAGGCAGTTCCATCCTCCAGTGCAACCTTGCTCAAACACACCATGCAGGCCGTGGGCGGTGGCGAAACCAATGCAACCTCGTTACTGTTCGTTCCGAACGGCACACCGCCGGCGGGCGGCTGGCCGCTGGTGGCCTGGTCGCACGGGACGACAAGTGTCGCCAAGGCGAATTGCGCTCCGAGTCAGACTCCTCAGTACCTGGATGGTGGTTTGACAGCCGAAGGCTTCCCGAGCAACTACGCCGGCTTCATCGCATCCTTGGTCGGCGCGGGTTATGCAGTCATTGCTCCCGATTTCGAGGGGCTGGGGCCTGCGGCGTCCGGCAAGTATCCGTATTACAACTCGGCCAGTCAGTCGCGCTCCCTCATTTCGGCTGCGCGTGCGGCCCGTATTGCCAATCCTTCCATCGCCCCTCGCTGGGCTGTGGTTGGTCATTCGGAGGGGGCGAGGGGCGCGCTCGCCATGCAAGACTATCTTGGTGAGGCGACCGATCTGGACTTCCGGGGTACGGCGGCGATGGCGCCTTTCGTGTCAATTGCTGCTGCCGTGGAAAGCCTGGGCGGATTTGTCACTTTGGACCCCGCCAATGCACCGACCTATCGCACCATCCAGAATCTGTTCGTGGCCATGCTCACCACAGCAGCGAGCGTTGTGACACCAAAGCTTGATGTCGCGACCACGATGGGGGCCGATCTTGCCGCCTTGATGCCCGTGCTCCAGGACAACTGCATCTTTGCGTCGTTCGGCGCCTTCGCGCAAACGATTGCACCGACGCCTGCAGAAAGCTTTGCGGGTTTTCGAGCAGACTGGGCGTCCGCTCCCGGCATGAAGGAGTTTCTTGCTGCCAACGACGTCGGTGCGAGCACCAGTTTCAAGCTGAAGGCACCTACGCTGATCGCGCAAGGGGGCAACGATATATTCGTGCTTAAATCGACGACGGATGCGCTGGTGTCCAAGCTTGGAACACCAACCGCTCCGACGTTGACTTATCGAACGTTCGCCGAAGCTGACCATGGCACCATCGTCACAGAGGCAATCCCCGAGGTGCTTGGCTTCCTTGCGGATCGGCTGCGATAGGGCGTGACCAGGGCCGGCGCGGCACTGACAAGAGGTGGTAAATCGTAGTGGAGCAGTCCAAAGACACCGCGTCGGGCTCGGCAAGCGTGAGTCTTGTCACACGCGATATCGAGCCCATCGTTGGTGCCGTGCAGCAGGTATTCGGGCACCACGTTGTGCTGGCCTGTGGCTCGGCCTGCAGCGAGCGGTCTCTGTATGCCCGAACCACCGATCAATTTCTGATCGGTGATCTGCGGTATGCGTCCGATTTCTTCTGCATCGCAGGTCAGTCGCGAGAAACCCTGATTTTGACGATTCCCCGTCAGTGCGTTGGGAGCTTTGGTCGCCAGAGCTACCAGGACGGCGACGTTCTCGCCTTCAATCCCCACTGGATGGGTCGGCTGGAGTTTCGGGAACCTGGCCACATCAGTAATTTGTGTATTCCGATGGAGAGCCTGACTCATGCCGCCCGCATGCTCGCCGGGTGTGACTTTGAT
>JAURMJ010000002.1 GCA_030830765.1 Quisquiliibacterium sp. | reverse complement strand
TGCCGGTCATTGAAAAGCTCAGTCATGTGCCGAACATCGGCTACATCAAAGATGCCTCTCACAACACCGGACGGCTGCTGTCGATCCTGAATCGGGTCGAGGGGCGGATGCAGGTCTTTGCGGCTTCAGCGCATGTGCCGACCTGCGTGATGATGCTTGGCGGGGTCGGCTGGATGGCCGGGCCGGCCTGCGTTGCGCCGCGCCAGAGCGTGCAGCTCTATGAGCTTTGCAGACAAGGCGACTGGAACGCTGCGATGCAGATGCAGCGGCCACTCTGGGCCCTGAACCAGGCCTTTGCCAAACACAATCTGGCGGCCTGCATCAAGGGGGGGCTGCAACTGCAGGGGTATGCGGTGGGCGATCCGTTGCCACCGCAGGCTGCGCTGACGCCTCAGGGTCTGCAGGAGGTCGGGCAGGCGCTGCGATCAATCGGTGCGCTGTCCTGAGCAATGCAGCCTGATTGATCTCTTTTTGAATCAACTGCTCTGAGCAGTGTGAAAGGATTTCCGGCATGACCAACAATCAAGCGACTTCTCCGGTTGCCATCATCACGGGAGCCGCGCGCGGCATCGGGCTGGCGACCAGTGAATGGTTTCTTGCGCACGGATATCGCGTCGCGATGATCGACGTTGATGGGACTGCGCTGCGCGAAGCAGCCGCCTCGGTCAGCGATCCGACACGGGTGCTGGGGTTGGACTGTGATGTCTCCGATCCCGCACAGGTTGACGCCATGGTCGGGCAGGTCAGTGATCGCCTGGGACGTATTGATGCCTTGGTGAATAACGCCGGCGTGGCCGTCTTCAAGCCCTTGCTGGAAACAAGCTTCCAGGAATGGCGCCATGTATTTGCGGTCAATCTGGATGGTGCCTTCCTGTGCACCCAGGCCTGTGCGCCGGTGATGCTGCGTAACGGGGGCGGCAGCATTGTCAATATTGCATCGATCTCCGGTTTGCGAGCCAGTACCTTGCGCGTTGCCTACGGCACCAGCAAAGCCGCTTTGATTCACCTGACCAAACAGCAGGCGGTCGAACTGGGGAACCAGGGCATCCGTGTCAACGCCATTTCGCCGGGGCCGGTCGATACAGCCATGGCCAAGCAGGTGCACTCTGCGGCGATTCGTGCCGACTATCACGATGCCATTCCATTGAACCGCTACGGCACCCCGGAGGAAATCGCCGCGACGATCGGTTTTCTGTGCAGCCCGGCCGCCAGTTACGTGAACGGGCAGATGCTGGCCACCGACGGCGGCTTTGATGCGGCAGGGATCGGACTGCCGACGCTTCGTCGCGACTGATTCTGGGCGGACAAGTACAATGAGTGATTAGCCCGAAAGCCTCCTATGACCCATCATTTCAAGTTGTTCAATGCTGCTCGACCAGTGCGACGCGGTCTTGCTCGTTGCCTGATGCTTGCGCTCGGGTTTGCCATCTTGATGCCAGGGCAGGTGCAGGCGGCCGACGAGACGCTGCGCCGTGCGAGCGCCCCCACGCAGTGGTCCATTTCAGACCTGGCGGTAGGCAAACGCGACAGGCTTGAATTTTCGGACGGTGACTTCAAGGGCTGGGTGCGCCGAGACGGCGAGATATTCATCGAATCAGAGGTTGCCCATTCCGGACTGTTCTGCGCCGAATACCAGGTTGGGGTTCGTATAGGGGCCGGCTCTCCAGGGTGCGCCAACGTCAGATGGCTATCGGAGGTCGTGTATGCGACCCGTCGGACCCAGTGCAACAACTCAGGTCTGCGGCACAGTGGCGGCGCAACTGACGCATCGCTCACAGGGGCCTTCGACAAAATCACCTGCGTCGAACGGGTGGTACGCTGCAGCGGCAGTGCGTGCAAGTGATGTATTGCGTCCCCTGCGGCCGTCGGCGGTCAGGTGATCAGTTGTCGTAACCCGGACTGACCCGGTCCAGCTTGCGCAGCATGGCTGGCCATTCCATTACGCCGAACGGGCGACGGGTTCCGGGCAGATAATTCAGACAGGTTTCCCGGATCACCTGCTCGGGCACCTGATTCAAGGGCTGGCCGCAGGCCTGCGTCAGTAACTGCGCGCGGCAGGTCAGCTCAAAGCGATGCATTGCGTTGAAAGCCTCGGCAATCGTTGCCGTGGCAACCAGAAGACCATGATTGCGCAGCATCAGATAGGCGCCATCTCCAAGATCCTCAATCAGCGAGGCCTGCTCGGCTTCATCGAGCACAATGCCCTGAAAGTCGTGATACCGCGTATCGGCAAAACGCATTGCGGTCTGGCTCAGCGGCAGCACGCCGCATTCAAGCGCTGAGACCGCCATGCCGGCGGCAGTATGCGTATGCGCCACGCAGCCCACATCGGGGCGGGCCCGATGAATCGCGCTGTGAATCACATAGCCCGCGCGATTGATCGTATAGCCGAGCTCACCGAAGTCGGGTGTGAGAAGCACTCTTCCGTCGATATCCACCTTGATGAAGCAGGACGCACTCATTTCTTCATAAAGCATCCCATACGGGTTGATCAGAAAGGCGTCCTCACCGGGCACGCGGGCCGAGATGTGATTGGCCGTCAGGTCGGACATGCCATACAGATCGAACAGGCGGTAGATGGCTGCCAGATCCACACGGGCCTGCCATTCTTCAGGTGAGACTTTGTGCTGCAGCGAAGGCAGCGGGAAAACGGAGTTCTTGCTCATCGGAAAGGGCCTTGATGTCCAGGGTGGGCGAATGCCCCACCGTTGTAGTCAGTCGATCTCGTTGCGCAGCGCAGTGCCGTCAAGATAGCGGCGCAGGTTGTCCAGAAGGACCTCGCCGACAGCTGCCGGAAATCCCGCGGTATGCCCGGCCGTGTGCGGCGTGATGATTACGTTGGGCAGATCCCACAGCGGCGAATCAACGGGCAGTGGTTCGGCCTCCAGGACATCCAGATAGGCACCGCCAAGCCGACCTTGCTGCAAACCGTCAATCAGTGCTGATTCAACGATGACTTCCCCGCGCGCAACATTGATGATCCGCGCGCCTGGCGGCAGCATTGCGAGCCGGCGCGCATCAAGCAGCCCGCGGCTTTGCGCGGTCAGTGGACAGGCCAGCAGTACCCAGTCAACGCGTGGCAGCGCCTGTTCGATGGTTTCGAAGCGGAAGGTTTCGTCGACGGCAGGATGAGGATCTGCCTGTCGGCGCACGCCCATCACGCGCATGCCGATGGCACGCAGCAAGCGGGCAATTTCCTGACCGATTGCGCCCAGACCGACAATCAGGGCTGTCTGATCCTTCAGGTCGATTGGCGCCCGACCACTCAGCAAAGGTTCCCAGGCATGGCGCCGTTGCGCATCGAGCAGCTCCGGCATTCTTCGGGCCAGCATCAGCAGGCCGGTAACAGCCATCTGCGCAACCGGCCCGGCATTCGCGCCGGTCGATGTACAGACACGGACGCCGCGGGCGCGCATCTCTGCGTAGATCGGCCGGTCGGCCCCGGAGGCCGACATCTGAATCAGGCGCAACCCCGGGGAGGCCCGGATGATCTCGTAAAAGCGCAACAACGTTGGCGCAAGTTTCGTCTTTCCAGAGTTGCCGGTGACATCGCGGCTCAGAAAAGCGATTTCGGCGGCATAGCTGCCATCGGCCTGCGGCGGATCCTCAAGCGTGATCAGACTGTAGTCGCGATTTCCCATCACCTGCGCAATGTCGCCCGCGAGGGAGTCTCTGGCTTGCTGCGAGATCAGGATGGTCAGGGGCGAGGAAGCGTTCGCAGGGTCGGTAGCAGCCATCGGTTCAGCGAGTGAGTTTGGGGTCTTCGAAACTGAGTCGCTCCGTCAGCGGAGCGATGACTTCATAGGATACCGTCTGCGCGCAACGGGAATTGGTGCGGGCACGACGACATTTTCGATTTCATCGCGCTGAGTGCGAGCTCAGCCGACGCGGTACTGGCTGGTTGTCATCGATGATGACTCCCGAGAAGGCGATCGACCTGATGCCAGGACGCCAGCGCAACGCAGCCCCGGCAACTTGATTGGACCCCAGTAACGCCCAGACGAGACAGCGTTGCGTCGATCGTCTTGGCGCCCCCGGCACGAATCGAACGTGCGACCCTCCCCTTAGGAGGGGGATGCTCTATCCACTGAGCTACGGAGGCGTTGGTCTAATTCTACCGGAGCGCGGTGTGTGCGATACGGCTCAGTAGGCCTGGGAGATGCGAAAACCGGTTTCACTGATGTCGCAGAGCATTGATTGTGCGAGCGGGGGCTCCGCGGGGTTTTCCGAAATGTCTTTGGAGCTGGGAGCGATCAGAAAGTGGGACTGGTCGACGCGGCGGATGGTGTCCCCCTGATCGACTGATCGGATGCGATAGACGGTCCCGTTGTTGCGAACACTGATATGTGCCGAGCCTGCATTCACGCCGTCGAAGTCAACGACCTCATCGGAGACGACCAGCACATCATGTTTGCTGTCAATCCGAAAATCCGCGCTGGCCTGGAAATTGTGATCTCGAACCGTCTGCTGGCTTGCACTCGAGGAGAGCCGGCCCGACATCTGGGCAGCAGTGTCGACGCTGACAATTGTTCCCCGGTCGGGGTTGATGAACATCGTGTGGCGGCTTTCGCTGATGA
>JAURMJ010000146.1 GCA_030830765.1 Quisquiliibacterium sp. | reverse complement strand
TGCAAAGAACTATCAGGCTGACACCGTTCCCGGTGACTACGCCACGCTTGCCACTCCGTGCCCGAAGTGCGGCGGGGTCGTGCAGGAAAACTACAAGCGGTTTGCCTGCGTATCCTGCGACTTTTCCATCACCAAAATCCCGGGCTCGCGCCAGCTTGAAGTGGCAGAAGCCGAGGAGCTGCTGCGTGAACGCACGATCGGACCACTGCAGGGCTTTCGCAGCCGACTCGGCCGGCCATTCGCGGCAATCCTGAAGATCACACCCGAATGCAAGCTCGAATTCGACTTCGGACAAGGCTCGGGCGACGAAGGAGCCGACTCGGAACCCATTGATTTTTCGGCGCAGGAGCCAGTCGGCCACTGTCCGAAATGCTCAAACAAGGTCTATGAGCACGGCATGTCCTATGTCTGCGATAAATCGGTGGGCCCGCAGAAAAGCTGCGATTTTCGTACTGGCAAGATCATCCTGCAGCAGGAAATTTCCCGTGAACAGGCGCACAAGCTGCTCGAAGAGGGTCGCACCGACCTGCTGACCGATTTCATCTCCTCGCGAACCCGGCGCAAGTTCAAGGCCTTCCTGGTGAGAGGTCCCGACGGCAAGATCGGCTTCGAGTTCGAGGCCAGGCCCGAAGGCGCGCAAAAGCGCAAGCCCACCAGGACAGCCCGGGCTGCTTCAGCCAGCGCGTCGGGAGCCGGCGCTTCCGAGACGTCGGTCAAGACCGCTGCGCCGGCCAGAAAATCCGCGGCCAAGAAGCCGGCGGCAAAGAAAGCCGCCGCCAAAAAACCGGCCCGGAAGGCAGCCCGCAAGAAATCCGCAGCCAGCAGCAAGCAGGCGGCCCAGACAAGCGAGTAAGTCTGGGCAGCTCGCCAACACGCCCGGACCGGGTAACCCGTCGGACTTCGCATCGTGGAACTGGTACTGGCTGACTGGGTATTTGGCTACGGCTCGCTGATCTGGAACCCGGAGATCGACTTCGCGGACTCCCATCTGGCGCGGGTGCACGGCTATCACCGCGCCTTTTGTATTCGCTCGACCCGCCATCGAGGCACGCACGATGATCCCGGGGTCGTCCTTGGCCTTGATCGCGGCGGCAGCTGCATTGGTGTCGCGTTCCGCCTGCATCATCCTCGACGGCGCGACGCGATCAGCCTGCTCTACGAGCGTGAGATGCGGAACCAGGTTTACATTCCTTCGCTGCTTGCGACGACCTTGAGTGATGGCAGGCAGGTCCGCGCGCTGACCTTCGTGGCAGACCGCAGCAGCGCGGCCTACCAGCAGCTGCCGGAGAACGAGGTTCTTCGCAGGCTAACGCACTGTCATGGCGGGCGGGGATCGAATCGTGATTACGCGGTGAACACATTCCATGCGCTGAGCGAGCGCGGGGTGCATGACGCGCGCCTTGCCCGGATCGTCCATCAGCTCGGCGCAACGCCTGCTGGCTGAGTCGGCATCACGCAAATCACTCTGTCTCCCTGGCGCCTTTCGCAAGATCAGCAAGCAACAGCACCGCAGATGTCAGGCATTCGTCAATCACGAACAGGCATATTGATGACGTGTCTCCTCCGTCTTGCAACAGACTGGAGTTAAACCCGGCCGTTGATGCCGGGTTTTTTTTCGCCTCGGGCCGGCTGGCTGCCTTGCAACGCAATTGGCACACTGCAGCCGGATCATGAAATGATTCCAGCTAGAGAATGATGCGGCGACCAACTGCGTCCGGCCCCATAAACCCGATGATCGAGCAGCCACGATGAATCTTCCCGTTCCCCCACGATCTGTGAGCTCGCGACGCGAGCTGGCCAGGACCGCATTCAGGATTGCCGCCGCCGCATTCACCGCGCGCGCGCTGGCAGCTTGCAGCCACTTGAATTCGAGTGGCGATGCACGCTCACAGACGCCGACACTGCAGGCCAACCCATTCACACTCGGCGTGGCCTCAGGTTGTCCGGGAAGCGGCAGTGTCACACTCTGGACGCGTTTGGCACCCGTGCCCTCCGAGATCGATGGCGGTATGCCACCGGTGGCTGTTGACCTGCGCTGGGAAGTGGCCAAGGACGAGCAGTTCTCAAGCATTGTGGCCAGCGGGCACACTCAGGCTCTGCCGCAACGTGCCCATGCGGTCCATGTGCGCGTCAGCGGCCTGGCACCGGCACACCGTTACTGGTATCGCTTCGTGCTCGACGCGTCACCCGGCGCCGCATCCCGCATCAGTCCGGTCGGGCGCACGATGACAGCAGCTGGGCCTGGTCACCCACTGCAAACCTTACGCATCGCTGTCGCGTCCTGCCAGCACTACGAACGCGGCTACTTCTCAGCGCTCAGCCATCTGGCCGACGAGAATCCGGACCTGATCTTGTTTCTGGGCGACTACATCTACGAGTCGAATCTGAGCCGCAATCCGGTTCGCCGACACTGGAGCCCCGAACCAACCGATCTGGCCGGCTACAGGCTGCGCTATGCGCAATACCGCACCGATCCAGATCTGCAGCGGGCACATGCTGTCGCCCCCTGGCTGATGACCTGGGACGATCATGAGGTCGACAATGATTACGCCAATGACCGCTCGCAGGACCTTGAATCCAACTTCCTGATTCGCCGGGCCGCCGCCTATCTTGCGTATTTCGAGCACATGCCGCTGGATCCGGACTGGCTGCCGAACGGCCCGGACATGCAGCTTTATCGCCGCTTCGAATTCGGCGACCTGGTCGGCATCCAGATGCTCGATTGCCGTCAGTACCGCAGTCACCAGGCCTGTCCAAAACCTGGTCGCGGCGGCTCGAACGTTGTGCAGAACTGCGCCGAGCTGTTCGAACCGACGCGCTCACTGCTTGGCACCAAACAGGAGCGCTGGCTCGCAACCGGACTGCGCGATTCGAGGGTCCGCTGGAATCTGATCGCCCAGTCAACACTGTTCGCCTACTTCGATCTGCTCCCAGGCCCGGGCGAGCGCTTCTGGACCGATGGCTGGAGTGGCTACCCGGCAGCGGCACAGCGTCTGCTCAACGACCTGCAGGCCAGTGGCGCTCGCAACCCGATCATCCTGGGTGGTGATGTCCACTGCCACTATGTCGCGGATGTGAAGGCCGACTACAAACGCTCCGACTCCAGGACGATCGGGACCGAGTTCTGCGTCACATCCATCACTTCGCCGGGTATGGCACAGGGGCGGGTCGACTCGGCGCTGCTGGAAAATCCGCATGTCCTGCTCGGGGACGCAATACGTCGTGGCTATCTGGTACTGCAGATCGAACGCGGTCAGGCTCGGGCTGATCTGCGCGTGATCTCCAGTCCGCGCGACGCGCAGGCAACTATCGAGACGCTGGCCAGCTTTGTGGTCGACGAGGGGCGTCCCGGGGCACGCCGGGTTGGACCCCAGCGCAAGGTCTGAGCGAAATCGGCAGACCAGTGAATCAGCAGCTCAAGCATGCGTAAACCCGGCGGTCTGCGCACCCTGCTGACGAGTTGGGCGACCAGCCTGCTGCTGGCCGGCTGTGCACTATCGCCGCAACAGGCTTCCGACCGAATCGACCAGCTTGTCGATGCGGCCTGGCATGAATGGCACGACTGGGGTCAGCAGCGCGTGCGTGAGCAGCCCGGGGGCGGGTTGTGCGCCGAACTGGCCGACGCCAGCTGCCAGCCGGTGCAGGACGGCTGCGGCCGCGAGCTGTCGGGCCGCTACTGCGAGCTGGTTAATCGCTATTGGCCGCTGGTCGGCAACTACCGTCACCCGTGCGAAGTGACCGATGTCTGCCTGGCGCAGCGCCCGCCCGGCATCGAGGCGATCTACACGGAACCCTGGTCGGCAGCTTTCATCAGCTATCTGTTCCACCGCGCCGGCTTCGGCCGGTTCCGGTTCACGCTCAGCGATACGCATGCCGACTATGTCAGCGCGACGCGTGACGGATTGATGCCCGACTTTGAGCTGATTGCGACGCCGCTTCGACCACGGCGAGGCGATCTGCTGTGCATCGGGCGCGGACCGGACCGCGAGCTGGCACCGCTGCAGATCGATGCGATCGCCAACGCGGCCAGCGGGCCTCAGTTCACACGCATGCATTGCGACCTGGTCGTTGCGGTGACCGCGTCGCAGGCCACCCTGATTGGCGGCAATGTCGCGCAGGCAGTCTCGCTGCGGGAAATCACTCTCGATGATCAGGGAATGGCGCGCTGGCAGCCGCCGCCTTACAGCGGCTGGCTGCTCGCACTGCGCCTGAAAGCTGCCGCCCGGCAGCCTTCAGTCATTTCGCAAACAGCGATTCCGGATGCTCGAAAGCCTTGAATTCGAGCGCATTGCCGCACGGATCCAGAAAGAACATCGTTGCCTGCTCTCCGACCTGACCCTTGAAGCGGATGTGCGGCTCAATGATGAACTTCGTGTCAGCTGCCTTGAGCCGGTCAGCCAGCTTGTGCCACTCGTCCATCGACAGCACAACGCCGAAATGCCGGCACGGCACCTGATCGCCGTCAACTCCGTTGGTCTGCGCCTGACCAGTTTCCTCAGGCGCAAGGTGTGCGACGACCTGATGGCCATAGAGATTGAAATCGATCCATTCGTCAGAGCTTCGGCCCTCCGGGCAGCCGAGCAGACCACCGTAGAATTTGCGCGCAGCCTGCAGGTCGTCGACCGGGAAGGCCAGATGGAACGGATGCGAAACCATATGTTGCTCCTGGAGCAGTTCAAGCCAAAGGGATGACGCGGCAAGGCCCTGTCCGCAGGCACGCAGACAGACTGGCCGGTGCTCAGGGTCAGGGACGGGACCTTCACCACGGCTCGGATGCTAGCAGAGCACGCCTGTTTCGACAGCCACTGCAGCAGCACCAGGTCGCTGACCCGAGCCGTTTCCCGAATGCAGCCTGCAGCCACGGGCCAGGCCCGTCAACAAGCTGTTTCGCCGACAACGCCTGCGAAATCGTCGCGCCAACGTCCGTGCGACATGCCGAACCAGCGGAAACCCCCCGGAAAAACGGCTGTCCGGCTGGTTTATCCTTGGGTCATCCCACAGCAGGCTGCGGCCTGTCCCGACAAGACAATGGAGATGAAAATGCGCTCAGTGAACGCGGCAATCGCCGCGACGCAAGCTTCAGTGACCCCCCGGACGGACCGCTCAGCGACCAGCAGCCAACAGACCGGAGAACGCTCATGAGTGTTCGCGGCAAGGCCTATATTGTTGGCGCCTATGAACATCCGACCCGGCTGGCCCCGGACAAGTCGGTCGCGCAACTGCATGCCGAGGTTGCGCTGGGAGCGCTGGCCGATGCCGGACTGTCCAAGGCCGACATCGACGGCTACTTCTGTGCCGGCGATGCACCAGGCATGGGCCCGCTGTCGATGGTCGACTACCTGGGCCTGCGGGTCAAACATATCGATGCGACCGACATCGGCGGCTCCTCGTATATCGCGCACGTTGGCCATGCCGCGCAGGCAATTGCCGCCGGGCGCTGCAATGTCGCACTGATCACATTGGCCGGTCGGCCACGTTCCGAGGGTTCGAGCGGCACGCAGCCTCGCCCGCAGACAAATGCAGTGCCTGACGCCGGCTTCGAGTTTCCATACGGACTGGCCACCGCCAATGGCTACGCGATGTGCGCGATGCGCCACATGCACGAGTTCGGCACCACTGCCGAGCAGCTGGCCTGGGTCAAGGTTGCCGCCTCGCACCATGCGCAGCACAACCCACACGCGATGCTGCGCGACGTCGTCACGGTCGAGCAGGTTGTTTCCTCCCCGGTGATCGCCGATCCGCTGCACCGGATGGACTGCTGCGTCGTCAGCGATGGCGGCGGCGCGCTGATCGTCGCGCGCCCCGAGATCGCCAAGAAGCTGAAGCGTCCGCTGGTCAAGGTGATTGGGACCGGCGAGGCCGTCAAGGGCCAGCTTGGTGGCGATGTCGACCTGACCTGGTCGGCTGCCCGCTGGTCGGGTCCGGCTGCCTTTGAGGAAGCCGGCGTCAAGCCTTCGGACATCCGCTACGCCTCGATCTACGACAGCTTCACGATCACTGTCCTGATGCAACTCGAAGACCTTGGTTTCTGCGCCAAAGGTGATGGCGGCAAATTTGTTGCTGACGGCAACCTGATTTCGGGCGTTGGCAAGCTTGCGTTTAATACTGACGGCGGCGGTCTGTGCAATAACCACCCGGCCAATCGCGGCGGAATCACCAAGGTCATCGAGGCAGTGCGCCAGCTGCGTGGAGAAGCGCATCCGGCAGTACAGGTCCCCAACCTGTCGCTTGCTCTGGCCACCGGCATCGGCGGTCAGCTTGGCTCGCGTCACGGTGCGGCCACCGTGATCATGGAGCGCGAGTGATCGCGCGGTACCCGGCAACGCATAACAAGATCGACTAGAGG
>JAURMJ010000145.1 GCA_030830765.1 Quisquiliibacterium sp. | reverse complement strand
CCGAAGACTGCGAGTCCGGCCGGCAGCGGTTTGTTCTTCAGTGATGAAACCACCGACAGCACGACTGCCAGATCTGCTGCCGGCTCGCCGATCCGAACACCGCCGACCGCGTTGACAAAGACATCCTGATCAAACAGCGCCAGGCCGGCGTGCCTGTGAAGCACGGCCAGCAGCATCGCCAGGCGGTTGTGCTCGAGGCCAACTGAAAGCCTGCGCGGATTGGGAACGTGTGCGGCATCGACCAGCGCCTGAATCTCAACCAGTAAGGGTCGGGTGCCTTCCTGAGTCACCAAAACGCAGGCACCCGCGACACGCTGTGCGTGTTTAGACAGAAACAGTGCCGACGGATTACTGACCCCCCGCAAGCCTCGATCCGTCATTGCGAACACACCTAATTCGTTGACGGCCCCAAAGCGGTTCTTGAACGCACGCACCAGTCGGTAGGACGAATGTGTATCGCCTTCGAAATAAAGCACCGTATCAACCATGTGCTCAAGTACTCGAGGGCCAGCCAGAGTGCCTTCCTTCGTAACATGGCCGATCATCACGACCGCAACCCCCAATTGCTTCGACTGGCGGGTCAGTTGTGCCGCGCATTCGCGCACCTGGGCCACTGAGCCCGGTGCAGACTGCAACTGTTCGGAGTAAAGCGTCTGGATTGAATCAATGACGACGACCTTTGGTCGCGTGCTCTCGACCGTGGCAAGAATGCGCTCAAGTGAAATTTCCGGGAGAAGAGCAAGCCCGTCGACATTCAGACCAAGCCGACGCGCCCGCAAGGCGACCTGTCCGGCCGATTCCTCGCCGCTGACATAAAGAACCGGTCGCTCCACAGCCAGGTGGGCCAGTGTCTGAAGCAGCAAGGTTGATTTGCCAATGCCTGGATCGCCCCCGATCAGAACAACAGCCCCCTCGACCAGCCCGCCACCAAGCACTCGATCAAACTCGTCGATGCCGCTCCCCATTCGAGCAATTTCCTCGGCGCAAATTGCCCCAAGCATCTGCACACCCTGCGTCGGGGCAAGCGATGCGAAGCGGTTACGCGACGCCCCTTGCTCCTGCGCCACACCCTCCAGCAGGGTGTTCCAGGCATTGCAGTGGGGACACTGCCCAAGCCACTTGGCACTGACTCCGCCACACTCGGTACAGACAAACTGGGAGCGCACGCGTGCCATCAGCCGATCACTTTGCGCGGAACACGCGGTGCAAGCGCGCACATCAATTCGTAGCCGATCGTGCCTGCGCTTTGCGCGACCTCATCGATCGGCACCCGCTGGCCCCAAAGCTCCACCGAAGCGCCGACATCGACCGTACCAACAGGATCCAGATCCACCATCAGCATGTCCATGGCCACGCGACCTAAGGTACGCGTTCGAAGCCCTTCAACTGCAATCGGAGTGCCGGTTGGCGCATGGCGAGGGTACCCATCGGCATAACCACAGGCAACAACACCGATCCGCATCGGTTTATCAGCCACGAAGGTCGAGCCGTACCCAACCGAATCACCAATCGATAAACGCCTGACCGCGATCAGTCTTGAGCGCAATTGCATTGCCGGCTGCAACTCCAGTTGCGCTGCACTGCGATCCGCAAATGGCGTTGCGCCGTAAAGCATGATGCCCGGGCGAACCGCATCACGGTGGGCCCGCGGGACTGCAAGCACCGCCGCTGAATTCGACAGGCAACGCTCCCCAGTCAAGCCGCGCGAAGCCTCGTCAAACCGCATCAACGCATCATCTGCCCCGCCAGGCAAATCCGAGTTGGCGAAATGGGTTGCCAGCGAAATCGATCGCACGACATCAGCCTTGAGTAGACGCGCGTAGGCCATTTTGAACTCTTGCGTCTCGAAGCCAAGGCGGTTCATCCCGCTGTTGTATTTCAGAAAGACGGCAATCTGCCTCGATCCGTCCCGCCGTTCCAGCCAATCGATCTGCAGCGGTTGATGGACAACCAGCGACAAATTCAAATCGCAGGCTGTTTGGACGTCTTCCGAATCGAATGCGCCTTCAAGCATCAGGATCGGTTTATCCCAGCCAAGCGCCCGCAGGCGTGAGGCCTGTTCAAACTCAATCAGAGCCAAGCCATCAGCCGCCTCAAAGCCCTGCATCGCCGCCGCCAGACCATGGCCGTAAGCATCGGCCTTGACAACCGCCCAAGCCTTGGCGGCTGGCGCACATTGCCGGGCACGAGCCAGGTTATGGCGCATTGCGCAAATGTCGATCAGGGCTTCTGTTGGACGGCTCATGTTTGCACTATAACGCCCCTGCTCAGTCACTCTGACCGCCGTGTGTTACACCGGCGCATGGTATAAACCGAGCGCGTCAAAGCGGGGACGTAGGCAGGAGATAAATGAAACGCGGTTTCTACACGATCATGGCGGCGCAGTTCTTCTCGTCGCTGGCAGACAATGCATTGCTGATTGCTGCAATTGCGCTGCTCATCGAGATGCATGCACCGGACTGGATGAAGCCGCTGCTCAAGCTGTTCTTTACGTTTTCCTATGTGCTGCTGGCACCTTTCGTCGGTGCCTTTGCGGACTCGATGCCCAAAGGTCGGGCGATGTTTCTGACCAACACCATCAAGGTTCTGGGCTGCCTGCTGATGTTCTTTGCGGTCCACCCCCTGCTTGCCTATGCGGTGGTCGGCTTTGGTGCTGCAGCCTATTCGCCCGCCAAGTACGGCATCCTGACCGAACTACTCCCCCCGGAAAAGCTTGTGGCCGCCAACGGATGGATCGAAGGCACCACGGTCGGCTCGATCATCCTGGGCACGGTGCTCGGGGGCGCCTTGATCAGCCCTCAAATTTCACAAGCCTTGCTTTCACTGGACCTGCCGATGATCGAGACTGGCATCGACTCGCCGGCCGAATCAGCGATTCTGATCATTGGCGTGATTTATCTAATCGCAGCAGGCTTCAATCTCAGGATCCCGGACACGGGGGCAAGGTACCCTCACCAGGAACGCAATCCGCTCAAACTGCTGTTCGAATTCGCCCATTGTGTTTCAGTCCTGTGGCGCGACAAGCTCGGCCAGATTTCTCTGGCCGTCACGACACTCTTCTGGGGCGCCGGCGCGACGCTGCAATTCATCGTACTTGAATGGGCTCGTACGGCCTTGGACATGCCGCTGGACAAGGCCGCGGTGCTGCAGGGCGTGGTTGCCCTGGGCATTGCGGTGGGTGCAGTCGCTGCCGCGCGCTTCATTCCCTTGAAGGGTTCCTTGAGCGTACTGAAAGTAGGCGTCGTCATGGGGTTGCTGGTCCCGATGATGACCTTTGTCTCGACCCAAGGCGCCTCCTACCCGCTGCTCGTCCTGATCGGGTCCCTGGCAGGCTTTTTTGTGGTGCCGATGAATGCACTGCTGCAGCATCGCGGCCATGTTTTGATGAGTGCCGGACACTCGATTGCCGTCCAGAATTTCAACGAAAATCTGAATGTGCTTCTGATGCTGGGTCTCTACGCCCTGTTGATCAGTGCCGGTCTGCACGTGAACCTGATCATCTGGGGATTCGGCCTGTTCGTGGCGTTCTCAATGCTGCTGGTCATTGCCAAGCACGCCTCCAACCAGAAAAAATTCGATTCGGTGTCGTTGATCGGCGAAAGCAATCACCACTGAAGCGCGGCCGATCTCAGTCTGCCTGAGCGGCGAGCGCGCGGGCCAGACAGAGGTCCGACCAGCTCTTGACCTTGTCTGCCGGCGTTCGCAGCAGGTATGCCGGATGGTAGGTGACCACCACAGGCACGGTCATCTCACCAAGGGCATAGCCGTGCACGCGACCACGCAGGCTCGCAATGCTGGCCTCGGTCTTGAGCAGCGTCTGTGCCGCGAACCGCCCCATCACCAGAATGATTCCGGGTTTGACAAGCTCAATCTGTCGCATCAAAAACGCCTGGCAGCAAGCAACTTCCGTTGCTTGTGGATCGCGATTATTGGGCGGCCGGCATTTGAGCACATTGGCAATAAACACGTTCTTTTCGCGGGACAAGCCAATCGAAGCGAGCATGTTGTCCAGCAGTTTGCCGGCCTTGCCGACGAAGGGCTCCCCGCAGGCATCCTCCTCAGCGCCTGGTGCCTCGCCGATCACCATCCAACTCGCATCCTGGGCCCCGACGCCAAACACCGTCTGAGTGCGCCCACCCGCGAGTGCGCAGGCTTGGCAGCTTGCGACGCGCTCACGTAGCGCAGGCCAGTCAAGAGTCAGGATCTGTTCGCGCCGGTCTGGTTCGCTCCGCGGCGGCTGTTCCCGCGAAACCCAACGCGGTCCAAGCGCAAGTGCATCCCAGGCGCGTTGCTGAGATTCATTCATTTCCGAACTCATAAATTGAAGAAGACCTTACGCAGCACCAGCGCATCCTCACGATGCGGACCATGGGAGGGATAGTAGCGCTTGCGCAGCCCGATCTGCTCGAACCCGCTGGACGCGTACAAGGCGCGCGCCACATGATTGGACGGACGCACCTCGAGCAACATCGATCCGGCACCTCGTTGACGGGTGTCCGACACGAGCCAGTCAAGGATCTCGCGCCCCAAACCACATCCCTGGCGGTCTGCGGCGACACTCAGGTTCAGCAGATGCACCTCATCGGGTAACCACATGATCACGGCGTAACCGATTACCCGATGCTCGCTGGTAAAGATCCAGGCGTCGTATTGCGAGTTAATCGCGTCGCGGAAATTGCCCGGTGTCCACGGGAATTCGTAGATTTGCCCTTCGATCTGCATCACGGCATCCAGATCCGCGATTGTCATCTCCCGGACCCGCCATTGAGCCGT
>JAURMJ010000144.1 GCA_030830765.1 Quisquiliibacterium sp. | reverse complement strand
GGGTGATCGATCCGGGCGTATGCCGAATGGTTGTGAATCGACTCGAAATTCTCGGCCTGGACCGTGAATGACTCAATGCGCTTGTCGGCTTTCAGACGACCGGCGACGTCGCGCACAAGATCCTCAACGAACTTCGGATTGTCATAAGCGCGTTCGGTCACGTATTTCTCGTCAACGCGCTTGAGCAACCCGAAGATTTCGCAGGACGCTTCCTCTTCGGCTACGCGGATGATCTGCTCGACCGATACCGGCTCCTGCGAGCGGATCGACATCGTCACATGCGAGCGCTGGTTATGCGCCCCGTAGTCCGAGATGCCTTTGCTGCAGGGACACAGGCTCTTGACCGGCACAACAACGGTCAGCGTCAGCAGTGCATCCTGATCTGCGCCCTCGGCAACGATATGAACCTCGTAATCGAGCAGGCTTTGAACACCGGACACCGGCGCCGTCTTACGAATAAACAACGTGAATGCGATCTCAAGCCGGCCACGCTCGGCCTCAAGGCGCACGAGCATGTCGCGATGCAAGGCTCTGATCACCTGAAGATCGAAAGCCGGGGCATCGACACGAATGGCCTGCTCAAGCAACTCGATGAAGCGAGACATGTGCGTCCCCTTCTGAGTCGCGGGCAGCGCCACATACATGCCGAAAGTGCCGACCCCGGGCTGCTCGGAACCATCAGCCGTAAGCCAGCGCATGGGATAGCGCAGCCCCTTGACGCCGACCTGCTGGATCGGTTGCTGCCGCACATCGACGCTGCCCTGGACATCGGGCATGATGCTGGCGCCTGGTGCTTTGAGGTCGCGGGTATTCATGGAGGCTCCGGAACTTGCAGAACCCTCAATTATGCCGTCAAGCTCCGGATCGTGCCGAAACGAGTCTAGGACCGGTTCCGGAGAGTAATTCCGAGAACCGTGAACGTACGCTTTTTTCGATGCCATCGGCGTCCAACCCCAGCGAGCGCAGCAATTGCGCCTGATCGCCGTGGTCGATGAACCGGTCCGGTATCCCTAGTTGCAGCAAGGGAATGGCCATGCCGAGTTCAGCCAGCGCTTCAGCCACGGCGCTCCCTGCGCCGCCCATGACGGCATGTTCCTCAATTGTGATCAGCGCCGAGTGCGAAGCCGCCAACTGGGCGATCAATTCGGCGTCTACCGGTTTGACCCAGCGCATATTCGCGACTGTGGCACCCAGCGCCTTACCCGCGGCAAGGCCAGGCGCCAACATCGATCCGAAGGCGAGGATTGCGATGCGCTTCCCTTGAAGACGAACCTCACCCCGCCCAAACGGGATTTCGGTCAGATCCTTCTTGACCACTTCTCCGACACCACCACCCCGCGGGTAGCGCACCGCACTGGGCCCATCATGGAGATAGGCTGAGTAGAGCATCTGACGACATTCGTTTTCATCGGATGGAGCCAGAATCGCCATGTTCGGGATACAACGCAGGAAAGCGAAATCGTAGACGCCCGCATGGGTTGCGCCGTCAGCGCCGACCAGACCTGCACGGTCCAGCGCCAACATCACCGGCAGATTCTGCAAGGCAATGTCATGCACAAGCTGATCATAGCCACGCTGCAGGAAAGTCGAATAGATTGCGACGACCGGCTTCAGGCCCTCGCAAGCCATGCCGGCGGCAAAGGTCAATGCATGCTGTTCGGCAATCCCGACGTCGAAATACCGCCGCGGAAACCGCTTCTCGAATTCGACAAGCCCTGAGCCTTCTCGCATCGCCGGCGTAATCGCAACCAGACGGTCATCAAGTGCAGCCATATCGCAGATCCAATCGGAAAAGACCTGCGTGTAGGTCAGCTTGGCTGGGGCAGCACTCGGTTGAATACCCTGCTCAGGATCAAACTTACCGGGACCGTGATATAGCACCGGATCAGCCTCGGCCAGCTTGTAGCCCTGCCCCTTTTTGGTGACCACATGCAGAAACTGCGGCCCACGCAGCTCGCGCATGTTCTGCAGCGTCGGTATCAGCGAGTCCAGATCATGGCCGTCAATCGGTCCAACATAGTTGAAACCGAATTCCTCGAACAATGTGGCCGGGACAATCATGCCCTTCGCATGCTCCTCCAGGCGGCGCGCCAGCTCAAAGACCGGGGGCACCCGTGAGAGGACCGCACGTCCAACATCGCGGGCACGGCTGTAGAAACGCCCAGACATCAATCGCGCCAGGTAGCGGTTGAGCGCCCCTACCGGCGGCGAGATCGACATATCGTTGTCGTTGAGAATCACCAGCAGATCGATGTCAGGCGTGACGCCAGCATTGTTCATGGCCTCAAAGGCCATGCCGGCCGTCATGGCGCCATCGCCGATCACAGCCACATGACGACGACGGGCATCGCCCTGATTCTCACCGCGGTTACGTGACGCAACCGCCATGCCCAGCGCAGCCGAGATCGATGTGGACGAATGGGCGGTGCCGAAGGCGTCATATTCAGATTCGTCGCGCTTTGGAAACCCCGACAGGCCTCCGATCTGACGCAGCGTCGACATGCGCTCGCGGCGCCCGGTCAGAATCTTGTGCGGATAGCTCTGATGACCGACATCCCAGATCAGGCGATCACGCGGCGTTTCAAATACGTAGTGCAGCGCAATCGACAGCTCAACGGTACCCAGATTCGAGGAGAGATGTCCGCCGGTCTGAGAGACCGAGTCGAGTACACAGGTCCGCAATTCATCGGCCAACTGCTCGAGCTGCTCGCGGTTCAGCTGACGCAGGTCTGCTGGAGAGTTGATTCCAGGCAGTAGTTCGTCGCTCATTTCATCTCCCGATATATGCGGCACAAGACCACTGCCTGAGCACCTGTCGGTTTGCGTTGTTCGTGGGCATGATGCATCAACGGCCTTCCTCAGCTCTTTCTCTCGACGATCAGTTGCGCGATCTGACGAAGCCGTAAAGCAGCATCTCCCAGTTCGTCGCAAGCCTGATAGGCCTGGTCACGCAATGAATCGGCAAGTTCACGCGAAGCTTGCAGGCCGATCACTGAGACATAAGTGGGCTTGTCGTTGAGTGCATCCTTACCGACCGATTTGCCCAGCGTGGCAGTATCGCTCTCGACATCCAGAATGTCATCGACTACCTGGAAGGCCAGCCCGATTGCCTGGGCGTAATGCTCAAGCGCAGAGCGGCTCGCGGTCTCCAACGGTTGACCGGCCAGCGCGCCGAGACGAATGCTTGCGGTCAGCATCGCACCGGTCTTGCGCCGGTGCATATCCTCAAGACTCGTTCGATCAAGCCGGAGGCCGACTGCGGCCAGATCAATGGCCTGTCCGCCAGCCATACCGACGGAACCCGCGGCCTGTGCCAATTCAGCGGTCATCTGTACCGTGGCGGCGGCAGTTGCCCCATGAACGTGCGCCTCAGCCAGCACCTCGAAGGCCTGGGCCTGCAGCGCATCGCCAACCAGCATCGCCATCGCCTCGCCATACGCAACATGCACGGTCGGTTTGCCACGCCGCAAAGCGTCATCATCCATGCAGGGCATGTCGTCATGCACGAGCGAATATGCGTGAATCATTTCAACGGCACAGGCAGCACGGTCAAGCGCTGCCGCCGGTGCCCCCGACAACAATCCGGCCGCATGCACAAGCAGGGGACGCACACGCTTTCCGCCACCCAGCACCGCGTAACGCATCGCCTCATGCAGCCGGGATGGCGCAACAGAGGCAGCCGGCAGCGATTCACAGAGCGCGGACTCGACGCGTGACGCGATACCGCTCGACCAGCTTGAGAATGATCCCTGCAGGGCATCGGACTGCAGACAAGTCTCCACGGTCGGGGCGGCGAGGCTCAAAGTTCCCCCTCCCCGGGATCGGAGACCGCGTCGGCCTCAAAGGGTCGAAGCAATTCTCCTTCCAGGACCCTGACCTGCTGCTGCACCTGCGAAAGCGACTTACGGCAATGCGTCACTAGCTCAGCACCACGTCGATACGCGGCCAGGGACTCTTCCAGCGACAACTCGCCTCCCTCCATCCGCTCGACCAAGGTTTCAAGTTCGCCGATTGCATGTTCAAAGGAGGGTGCTGCCGCCCCCTGGGCAGCAATGCCTGAATCGGATTCATCGGGCAAGGAGGACTTCTTAACCATCGGTTAATGCGCCTTGATTCGAGACAGGCTGACCACCTGTCCACAGACAGTTAGGGATGGACCGCTGCCGGCCCGCAGCCTGGTGCTGTTTCCCTCACACCGAAGAGCCGGGCCTGCGTGATTTATTGCGGGTCCGGTATTTTACTGCGTGCTGGCCTATTTTCCCCAGGTCAGACGCCCCCGCACGGAGCGAAAACAAACTCAGATTCACAATGTAGGGTATTATCCTCGACCCCGACAGAGACGGGGAACAAGAGCTCGGATCCAACAGGGAACGGGCAACAGAGCGGTCCGCGACGGCAAGCTTGCGGACCAAACACCGGTTCGCAAACACAATGCATTGCATGATGCGCGAGCCCCTTTTTCATTGTTTTGATTGGCGCCTGGCGCTTTTCGGCTTGCTTCAGCGGGAGGTTTCGGATGTCGGATCTGGGTCGGCGAGAGTTTCTGACACGTTCGCGCAGTCAGCTTCCCGTCTCGGTGTACTTCGATGAGCAGTTGCTCAGGCGCGAGCTTGAGACACTGTTCCGCAATGGACCCGGCTATGTCGGGCATCAGGCTATGGTGCCGGAGACCGGGGACTACTATGCCCTGCCTTCCGAGCGCGAGGGGCGGGCTCTGGTGCGCTCAGCCGGCGGTGTCGAATTGCTCTCGAACGTTTGCCGTCATCGCCAGGCGATCATGCTCAAAGGGCGCGGCAACACTTCAAGCATCGTCTGCCCGCTGCATCGCTGGACCTACGATCTGCAGGGCCAGTTGCTGGGTGCTCCGCATTTCGACGAGCAACCATGCCTGAATCTGGGGCGTACGCCTGTACAGAACTGGCGGGGCCTGCTCTTTGACGGACCGCGTGATGTTGCCAGGGATCTTGCCAGCGTGGGCCTGGAAGACGCATTGAACTTTGATGGCTACCTGCTTGATCACGTTAAGATGCACGAGTGCGAGTACAACTGGAAGACCTTCATTGAGGTCTACCTCGAGGACTACCACGTTGTGCCGTTCCACCCGGGACTGGGTCACTTTGTCTCCTGCGACGACTTGAACTGGACCTTTGGCGACTGGTTCTCGGTGCAAACAGTCGGCATCCAGAATTCCCTGAAGCGGCCCGGCTCGGCGGTCTACCAGCGCTGGCATGAGCAGGTGCTGCGCATGCATGACGGCAAACTGCCGAAGTACGGGGCAATCTGGCTGACCTATTACCCGAACGTCATGGTCGAGTGGTACCCGCATTCACTGGTGATCTCGACACTGATCCCGCGTGGTCCGCAAAAGACAACCAACATCGTCGAGTTCTATTACCCCGAGGAAATCGCGTTGTTCGAGCGCGAGTTCATCGAGGCCGAACGCGCCGCGTACATGGAAACCTGCATCGAGGATGATGAAATCGCGATGCGGATGGATGCCGGCAGGCGCGCGCTGATGGAACGTGGCACAAGCGAAGTCGGCCCCTACCAGAGTCCGATGGAAGACGGCATGCAGCACTTCCATGAGTTTCTGCGCCGCAACCTCGACATGCCGTCCACCTGACTGGCTTTCCTGCATCCCATTTAGAAAGGCGCTAGCACCGCGATGCCCTGGACCACGCTGATTTCTGCCGAAGAACTTGCCGCCAACCTTGACCACTGCATCGTTGTCGACTGCCGCCACAACCTGCTGGATCCCACGGCGGGTCCGGCGGCTTACGCCCAGGAGCATCTTCCTGGCGCCCGCTTCATGCACCAGGACACCGATCTGGCCAGCCCGAAAAACGGCAGCAACGGCCGTCACCCACTGCCGGATCGCGCCGAAATGGCCGGGCGACTGCGGGCTGCAGGGCTGAAGCAAGGCCAGCAACTGGTCTGTTATGACGACAATGGCGGCATGTATGCCGGACGTCTCTGGTGGCTGGCGCGCTGGCTTGGCCACGAGGCTGTCGCGGTCCTGGATGGCGGCATGGGTGCCTGGAAGCAGGCCGGCTTTCCAACCAGCACGGAAGTGCCCAGCCCACCGCCTGGCGACTTCCCCGAAGCTGCATCGCTCGCCAGTTCAGTGAGCGCTGACGACCTGCTCGGTCAACTGGGTAGCGGCAGGCTGGCGGTGATCGATGCCCGCACACCAGAGCGTTATGCCGGACTGACCGAGCCGATCGATCCGGTTGCAGGCCATATTCCTGGCGCGTTGAACCGCCCTTTCCAGGCAAATCTGCGCCCGGATGGCCGATTCAAGCCGGCTCAGGTGCTGCGCCAGGAGTACACCGAGCTGCTCGGAGATCGCGATCCGGCATCGGTTGTTCACCAGTGCGGCTCAGGCGTCACAGCCTGCCACAACCTGTTGGCGATGGAGCTGGCCGGGCTTGGCGGCAGCGCGCTGTACGGCGGATCCTGGAGCGAGTGGTGTGCCGACAGCAGCCGTCCCGTTGCAACCGGCGACAAGCCCTGAAGAACAACCCGGCATGGCAACCCCGGTCGGGGTGAACTCGAAATCGTTTCGAATTCACCTCTGATCTGGATCGTTCTCAGTGCGAATGCAGCGGCGCCGTCAGCGCCGCGATGATCACGACCCCGAGCAACATCAGCAGCAGCTGAGCCCCTGATTCGCTGCGCCGGCGCATGGTTTGCCGGTGCAGGTCAGGCACCAGATCAGCAAGAGCCACATAGATGAAGCTTGCGGCAGCCAGCATCAGCACGTAGGGAACTGCGCCCTTCGAGTCGTCCAGCATCAGATAGCCAAGCAGCCCGCCCAACACGGCCGCAAGCCCTGAGATCGCGTTGTAAACCAGCGCCCGTGTACGCGAATAACCGGCATTGAGCAGCACGATGAAATCGCCGATCTCCTGCGGGATTTCATGGGCAGCGATTGCAGCCGTGGTCAGCCAGCCCAGCCGGACATCGGTGAGGAAAGCAGCGGCAATCATCACGCCATCGGCAAAATTGTGGATGCCATCACCCACCAGGATCAGCATGCCCTGCGGACCGGCCTCATGGCGGTCATGGCCATGCTCATGGGAATGGCCGTCACCTTCATAGTGATGGCTGTGACGCAGGACAGATATTTTTTCGAGCAGGAAAAACCCGATCAAGCCAGCTAGTAACGTAGCGCAGAGCGCCTGCAGGTTTGATCCGGTCTCAATGGCCTCAGGGAGCATGTGCAGCATCGAGGTCGCGAGCAGCATGCCGGCCGACAAACTGACCAGCCGGTGAACAACGCGCGAGAGCAGCGTCATCGACAGCGCGGCTGCAGCCAGGACGCTGACAATGCCACCCAGCAAAGTCGCGATCAGAATTTGAAGCAGAGTCACGATGCAAGGACCTTTCCGCGGTTAGTGGGCCTGTTCCCAGTTCGGCCCGATGCCCACTTCGACTTCCAGCGGTACTTTCAGCTGCGCAACCCCACCCATCAGGCGGTGCAAGGCCTCGATGACCGCCTCGCGTTCCTGGTCGACCACTTCAAGGACGAGTTCATCATGCACCTGCATGATCAGTGCACTGCGCATATTGTGCTGCTGCAGCCAGTCATGAACGGCGACCATCGACAGCTTGATCAGATCGGCCGCGGTACCCTGCATCGGCGCATTGATTGCGGCCCGCTCGGCAGCCTGACGGCGCGGCCCGTTCGGGCTGTTGATCTCGGCCAGCCAAAGACGACGCCCGAACACGGTTTCAACGTAGCCCTGTGCGCGTGCCAGTTCACGGGTCTCGTCCATGTAGGTCTTCACGCGCGGATATCGGTCGAAGTAGCGATCGATGTAGTTTTTAGCAGCATCGCGCGCGATGCCCAGACTTGCTGCCAGACCGAACGCACTCATCCCGTAGATCAGCCCGAAATTGATCACTTTGGCATAGCGCCGCTGCTCGGCATCGACCTGATCCGGTGCCAGGCCGAAGATCTCGCCGGCCGTGGCCCGGTGCACATCGATGCCTTTGGCGAAGGCGTCAAGCAGACTCTCGTCGCCTGAGATGTGCGCCATGATCCGAAGCTCGATCTGTGAGTAATCGGCCGACACAATTGAGGCGCCTGATGGCGCAATAAAGGCCTCCCGGATGCGGCGCCCCTGCGCGGTACGCACGGGAATGTTCTGCAGATTCGGGTCACTGGACGCCAGTCGTCCGGTAACAGCCACCGCCTGCGAGTAGCTGGTGTGCACCCGCAGCGTGTTCGGATTGACCATGCGGGGCAGCTTGTCGGTATAGGTGGACTTGAGCTTGGCGATGCCCCGCCAGTCAAGCAGAAGCCGCGGAAGCGGATAGTCCTCGGCAAGCTTGGTCAGCACCTCTTCATCGGTGGACGGCGCACCGCTGGCCGTCTTTTTGACCGTCGGCAGCCCGAGCCGGCCGAACAGAATTTCGCCAAGCTGCTTCGGGGAATTCAGATTGAAGGGTTGTCCGGCCGCCTCATAGGCCTTGGCTTCGAGCTCCATCAGCTCTCGGCCAAGCTGCTCGGACTGCGCCGCCAGCAGATCAACATCAACCAGCACCCCCTGCCGTTCGATTCTCTGCAGGACCCGCGCACTGGGGATCTCAATGTCGCGATAGATAAAGCCGAGCCTGTCATCGCGCTCGATGACCGGATACAGCGTCTGGTGCAGATGCATCGTGACTTCGGCATCCTCGGCCGCGTAGCGGCTGGCCTGTTCCAGATCGACCTGATCAAAGCAGATCTGGTTGGCCCCCTTGCCTGCAACCGCCTCGTAGGGCACGGTCTCGCGGCCCAGATGACGCCGTGCCATGGAATCCATGTCGTGGGGCCGGTGCGCCTCCAGCACGTACGATTCAAGCAAGGTGTCGTGCTCGATCCCTTTCAGACGGACGCCGTGGTTCTCGAACACGTGCATGTCGTACTTGAGGTTCTGGCCAAGCTTGCGATGCTGATCACTTTCAAGCCAGGGCTTGAGCTTGTCGAGCACGGCCGTGCGATCAAGCTGCTGCGCCACCCCGGCATAGGTATGGGCGAGCGGGATATAGCAGGCACGGCCGGGCTCAATGGACAACGAAATACCGACCAGCTGCGCCATCATCGGATCCAGCGACGTGGTCTCAGTATCAATCGCCGTCAGCGGCGCCGACTCGATGCGGTCAAGCCAGCGCTGCAAGGCTTCATCTGTGACCACGGTTTCGTATTCCAGCGCAGGCAAGGGCGGTACCTGGACGCCGGCGAGCGGATCGATGACGCCGCCATCGTTGCGCGCGATCGGCCTGGCTGAGCGCGACACAGGTTGGGGATCTTCAGATGTCTCGCCCCCGAGTTCGCGCAATAGCGTACGAAAACCGCAGCGCGTGAAAATCTCGCGCAGGCGCTCGACGTCTTCAGAGGCCAGGCAGAGCGAGGTTTCGATGGACTCGACCTGCGCGGAGAGATCGCAGTCGGTCCTGACCGTCACGAGCTTGCGCGCCATCGGCAGCCAGTCAAGCGCATTGCGCAGGTTCTGGCCGACGACTCCGCCAATCTGCTCGGCATTGGCGATCACGCCATCGAGCGATCCGTAACTCTGCAGCCACTTGACGGCTGTCTTGGGTCCGACCTTTTCGACTCCAGGCACGTTGTCGACCGTATCACCGACCAGCGACAACCAGTCAATGATTCGTTCCGGCGGAACACCGAACTTATTCTCGACACCCTGCGGATCGAGCCGCTCGGGCTGGCCGCCCTGGGAAGTCATCGTGTTGATCAGCGTCACATGCTCACTGACCAGCTGAGCCAGGTCCTTGTCACCGGTGGAAACCACGGTCCCCATCTTCTGCAATTCGGCCTGCCGGGCGAGCGTGCCGATCACATCGTCGGCCTCAATCCCTTCAATCATGACCAGCGGCCACCCCATGGCGCGCACCAGATTGTGAATCACGGGAATCTGGCGTGCCAGATCATCGGGCATCGATTTGCGCGTGGCTTTGTAATCCGGGTACCAGTCGTCACGAAAGGTTCTGCCGGGCGCATCGAATACGACTGCCCCGTGCGAGCTCCCACCTCCCAGTCTGGTATCGGCGCGCAAACGCCTGAGCATCGCAACAAAGCCATAGACGGCACCGGTCGGCTCGCCCTCGTTGTTGCGCAGGTCAGGGAGCGCATGAAACGCGCGGTACAGAAAGCTCGAGCCGTCCACCAGCAGGAGCGTCTTTTCAGTCATGTCGGGCACCAGGCTCAGGCCCCGCCGGCAGTTGATCCAAAACCCACCACGCGCGGCATTATTCAAACGGGAGAAGCCAGGGCTTCAGAGCGGGATTATCTCAGAGTTCTCGCTCGCAGAAGGAGCCAAATCCGGGCCGATTGCCGAAGGCTGCTCTGATATTCTCGAAGATGTCCTCGCAGCCGAAGCGCAGTCAGAAATCCGATGGCAGTTTTCACCACCGTCTCCCAAGCCGCCCTGCAGCGCTGGCTCGCAGCGTTTGACCTTGGACCCTTGCTTGCCTTCGAAGGCATTGCATCGGGCATCGAAAATTCCAATTTCTTTGTCGACACGCAGCGCGGACGTTTCGTACTGACTCTGTTCGAGCGGCTTCAAGCGCAGGATCTGCCGTTTTATCTTGGACTGATGCAGCACCTGGCCCGCGGCGGGATTGCCTGCCCAGATCCGGTTGCCAACCGGGATGGTCAGGTGCTCAGCGAGCTCTGCGGGAAACCCGCCGCTCTGGTGACCCGCCTGGAAGGTCGTCCACTGGACGGGCCAAGTGCGATGCACTGCGCCCGGATCGGTGAATTGCTGGCACGCATGCATCTGGCGGCAATCGACTATCCGGTGCAGATGGACAATACCCGCGGCCTGAGCTGGTGGCGCGTCAATGCCCCTCGGATCGCACCGCATCTGGATGAAGCAACGGCGGCTCTGCTGAATGACGAACTGGCAGCCCAGCAGGCATTCGCAACGAGCGACCTGAATCACGCCCTGAGAAGCAGCGCGGTTCATGCAGACCTGTTCCGGGACAACGTGCTGTTCGATCACGATCAGGTGGGCGGGGTCATCGATTTCTATTTCGCCGCGACCGATCGCTGGCTCTTCGATCTGGCAATCACCTGCAACGACTGGTGCATTGACGAGGCGAGCGGCGCTTTCGATCTGTCGCGCCTGGACAGTCTGTTGCGCGCTTACGCCGCAGTTCGACCTTTTGATGACACTGAGCGGCGCGCTTGGCCGATAATGCTGCGTGCTGCGGCGTTTCGCTTCTGGATGTCCCGACTGTACGATTTCCACCTGCCGCGCCCGGCCGAAATGGTGACGCCCAAGAATCCGCTGCATTTCGAGCGTATTCTTCGCGATCGGCGCCATGGCGCCCCCGAACTGCCCTAACCCGGACTTGTCGAACACTCATGCAGATCGCTCCCCTGCCGCCCCGAACCGGCCGCCGCTGGGTTATTGAAGGCTTCACGCTGCTACGTCGCTACCCGATCCAGCTGATGGCGCTGACCTTCCTGTACCTGCTGATCCTGATGCTCTCGACGCTGCTGCCCCTTGTTGGACCGTTCGCGCCGATGGCGCTGACCCCTTTATTTGCGATCGGCATGATGCGGGCCGCCCAAGCGGCCGATCAGCGCGACACTCCAACACCTCAGATGCTGTTCTCGGGCTTTCGTGATGACTCGGGGCGCGCCTGGAAAGGGCTGTTAATGCTCGGTGTGGCCAATGTCGCATCGACACTGGCCGCGCTGGCCTTCGCATCAATCGCTGATGGCGGCACATTGCTGCAGATCGCGACCGGCACGATTGATCCGCAGGATCCGGCCCTGGGGGAAGGTTCACTGGTGATGGCCTCGCTGCTGTTTCTAGCGCTCTACATGCCGATTCAGGCTGCCCTCTGGTACGCACCGATGTTCGTCGCCTGGCACAAAGTGGCTCCGCCCAAGGCGCTTTTCTTCAGTCTTGTTGCAGTGCTGCGTAACAAATGGGTGTTTGCTGCCTATCTGCTCAGCTGGCTGTTTGTCGCGATGTGCGTGTCGATGATGTTGCAGGCCATCAAACTGCTGCTCGGCGGCTCGCCCTTGCTGATGTCGATGGTCCTGTCGCCGCTGTCTCTTCTGGTGCTGTGTGCGCTTTACTGCTCGTTCTGGCCGAGCTACCGGGATGTGGTACTTGGTGACTGAACGACCGGGCCGGATCGGATCAGATCGGCCTGCATCGTTTCAAACCGGGTGTTCGCACCGCCTCAAGCCACCGGCTCAAGCTTGGCTACCGAAAGCGCAAGCCATTTGATGCCCTGGCGCCCAAAATTGACCTGCACGCGGGCATCCGTCCCGCCCCCTTCGATATTGACGATCACGCCTTCGCCAAATTTCGCATGGGCAACGTTCTGTCCGATCCGAAAGGCGACTCCGCGATCAAACTTCTGCGCAGCGCGCTGATCCTGAAGACTTGGTCGTCCTAGATCGGCTTGAGCCCCGGCTCGTCCCTGGCCATGGTAGCCACCAGCACTGGAATACGCCTCAGCATTTGTGTTGCCAATTCCGCCGCCTTGACTGCGACCGCGCGAACTGCCGGCATCAAGACCTTCCCAGGCCGCTCCCCAGCCTTCGCGCCAGCTGCCGCCTCGCTGCTGCACACGAGGTGTCAGCCACTTCAACGCTTCTTCGGGCAGTTCGTCGATGAAGCGAGACTTCAGGCTGTAGCGTGTCTGTCCGTGCAGCATCCGGGTCTGGGAAAACGACATGTACAGCCGTTCGCGCGCCCGCGTGATGGCCACATACATCAGGCGACGCTCTTCCTCCAAACCATCGTAGTCGTTCATGGAGTTTTCGTGAGGAAACAAACCCTCCTCCAAGCCGAGATAAATACCGCGTCAAACTCCAAACCTTTGCTGGCATGAACCGTCATGAGCTGAATGGCATCCTCACCTGCTTGCGCTTGATTGTCACCTGCCTCCAAGGCCGCATGCGTTAAGAAGGCCGCCAAAGGCGACATCACTTCGCCATCTT
>JAURMJ010000143.1 GCA_030830765.1 Quisquiliibacterium sp. | reverse complement strand
GTATTCGCGTCCTTCAGCACCTGGAAGGCTTTCGGATCATCAAAGCTCAACGTGGACAGATCAAGGTTCAGATCCGGATGCCGACGGTTGATGAACTCAACCGCGTACTGAATGATGGTCAGGTTACGCAGACCCAGGAAGTCGAATTTGACCAGACCGACCGCCTCGACGTCGTCCTTGTCGAACTGACTGATGATTGAGTCGGTACCCGGCGCCTTATACAGCGGGCAGAAATCAGTGAGCTTGCCCGGTGCAATGAGAACACCGCCTGCATGCATGCCGATATTGCGGGTGAGGTCCTCGAGGGGCTCAGCCAGCGCAAGCAGCCCGCGCACTTCGTCCTCCCGGTCTTCACGCTCCTTCAGAAGCGGCTCGGCTTCGCGGGCCTTGGCCAGCGAGAGCGGCTTGTTTTGAACGACCGGGATCAGCTTGGAGAGCTGGTCACAGAAGTTGTAGCCCATATCGAGTACACGTCCGACATCACGGATCACAGCCTTCGAGGCCATCGTGCCGAAGGTGGCGATCTGAGAGACCGCCTGATCACCGTACTTACGGCGCACGTATTCAATGACCTTCCAGCGGTTGTCCTGGCAAAAGTCGATATCGAAGTCAGGCATCGAGACCCGCTCCGGATTCAGGAAGCGCTCAAACAGCAACGCATACGGAATCGGGTCCAGGTCGGTAATACCAAGCACAAATGCAACCAGCGAGCCAGCTCCAGACCCACGACCTGGACCGACCGGCACGCCGTTTTGCTTGGCCCAGTTGATGAAGTCGGCCACGATCAGGAAGTAGCCGGAGAATCCCATCTGAACGATCGTGTCGCACTCGTAGTCGAGGCGTTTCAGGTAGCCGGGCAGCTCGCGGGCACGCTCCTCTTCGTTCGGAAACAGCTTGGGCATCCGCGCATGCAGGCCCTGAACCGACAGCTGGCGCATGAAATCATCAAGACCAATGCCCTCGGGTGTCGGAAACAGCGGCAACCTGGGCTTGCCCAGTACCATCGGCACCGTACAGCGCCGCGCGATTTCAACGCTGTTGGCCAGCGCCGACGGCAGATCGGCGAACAATTCGCACATCTGTGCCTGCGACTTGAAATACTGTTCTTCGTTGAAATGCCGCTGCCTGCGCGGATTGGCCAGGATCTCGCCTTCTGAGATGCAGACCCGGGCCTCATGCGCAGTGAAACTTTCCGGCTCGATGAACTGCACCGGATGCGTGGCCACGACCGGCAGCCCGAGCTCAGCCGCAAGACGTGCCGCCTGGCGGGTCTGGCTTTCGGACTCGCGCGTGCCGATCCGCTGCAGCTCCAGGTAATAGGCCCCGGGAAACCGTCCAGCCCAGCGCTGCGCAAGCTCGCGGGCCAAGTCATGCTGATCGGAGAGCAAAGCTTGCCCAACATCGCCGCCCTGGGCGCCCGAGAGCAGGATGAGCCCCTCGTTGCCGGGTTCGTCGAACCAGGCTTCGAGCATCTCGCCGCGACCGCGATACTCATTATTGAGCCAGCTGCGCGAGACCAGATCGCACAGGCGCAGATAACCGGCATGATCGCGAGCCAGCAACAGCGCGCGATACGGCCTGTCCCGGTCCGCTTCATTGCTCAGCCAGATATCCACGCCGAGCAATGGTTTGATTCCCTTGGCTCTGGCCGCCTTGTACAGTTTGATCCAGCCGAAAAAATTGGCAGAATCCGTCATGGCAACCGCTGGCTGCCGGTCCTGCAGGGCGGCCTCGATCAGCGAGTCGATCCGGACGATCGAGTCTGCGATCGAATACTCGGTGTGGACCCTCAGATGGACGAAATCGGGCTGGTTCATCGGTAAAATTCTACAGGGCTACGCGTCGCGTGGTCCCCCCCTTCACAAATCCTCTCTTCAACGCCCTCAGGCCACCATGTCAAGCTCTTCGAACGATCACCGCAAAGCGGTGGCGCTGCTGTGTTTTTGTGCCGTCTGCTGGAGCATCGCCGGCGTCTTTGTCCGCCGACTTGACAGCGCACAGGGCTTCGAAATCACATTCTGGCGCAGCTTCTTCTGCCTGCTCTCGGTGCTCGCAGTGCTGGTCTGGCAACAGGGTCGTCATGCTCTTGCCCCTTTGCGGGCCATGGGCAAGGCCGGCCTGATTTCCGGACTGATGTGGTCAATCATGTTCACCTGTTTCGCGGTTGCACTGACGCTGACCAGCACGGCGAATACGCTGCTGGTCTCGAGCATTTCACCGCTGCTTTCTGCGCTGCTGGCCTGGCTGGTGCTGGGTGAGCGGATCCGCACGGGCACCTGGGCCGCAATTGCCATAGCGCTGATGGGGATCTGGTGGATGGTTCACGAGGGCATTTCAACGGAAGGTGCCACCGGCATGCTCGTTGCACTGGGCGTCCCGATGGCGGTTGCAATCAATCTGGTCACGCTGCGCAAAATGCGAGCCCAGGTCGATCTGGCACCGGCCGTGCTGCTCGGCGCAGTGTTCTCGTGTCTGGCGACGCTGCCCTTCATCAGCCTGACGGCAGTCAGCCTGCATGATCTGTCAATCCTGGCCCTGCTAGGTGCTGTGCAACTGGCACTGCCCTGCATGCTGATGGTGCGTGCGGCTCGCCATCTGGCGCCGCAGGAAATGGCGCTGATTGGCCTGCTGGAAGTGGTGCTCGGACCGATCTGGGCCTGGCTGGGCGCCGGCGAACAGATGCCCGCCGCGACAATTCAAGGGGGCACGGTCGTCCTGATGGCACTGGTGATTGACGCGTGGCGTGGACGACATCCCCCCCAAGCGGCAAACCGCACGAACTGAAGTTGCGCTAAAAGTTCTGTCGACGAGCAGATCGGAAAACGCCGTGAACTCCGAGCCGGTGTGCGGACCAGCCGTGCTGGACCAGCGTGCTAGGGCAGGTCAAAAACGAGCAGCTCGGCATCTGAACCCTCCCCGATGGCCAGCTCGCTTTCACCGCTGATCATGGCCGCATCGCCTGCCTGGATCAGCAACTCGTTGACTGTCAGCTGCCCGCGAACAAGATGCAGGTAGACGCGTCTGCCTGGTGCGATTGCGAACCGGGCGCTCTCATCGCCATTGAACAAGCCGGCATGAACACAAGCATCCTGATGGATCGTGACCGAACCCTCCCGGCCGTCAGGTGAAGCCACCAGCCGCAGGCACCCACGCTTGTCTGCTGCCGAAAAATGCTTCTCCTCATAGCCGGGCGCGATGCCCCGGACCGCCGGCTCAATCCAGATCTGCAGAAAGTGGGTCTCACCCTGCTTTTCGTGATTGAACTCCGAGTGCATCACCCCGCTGCCGGCCGACATCCGCTGCACATCACCCGGGCGGATCACCGATCCGTTGCCCATGCTGTCCTGATGGGCCAGCGCTCCGTCCAGCACGTAGCTGATGATTTCCATGTCACGGTGACCATGGGTCCCGAAGCCGGTACCTGGAGCAATCCGATCTTCATTGATCACGCGCAGAGGCCCGAAGCCCATGAAGCGAGGATCCCGATAGCCGGCGAACGAAAAACTGTGAAAGGACTTGAGCCAGCCATGATCGGCATAGCCACGCTCGCCTGATTTACGCAGGGTGATCATCGTTACTCTCCTGATGCAAGTGTAAGATCAGTGAGGTTTTCCCGGCCGATACGACCCCAGACCCCATGCAGGAATATCGGCAGGTGGCCCAAGGCCCATGTCGATCCCGATGCCCAGCTCTGCAGATTCATTGCCAACGCCCGCCCAGGGTTATGTCGGCCGATTCGCCCCTTCACCGACCGGCCCGCTGCACGCCGGCTCGCTGGTTGCTGCGGTTGCCAGCTATCTGGATGCCCGTGCGCATGGGGGGCGATGGCTGCTGCGCATCGAAGACCTGGACACGCCCCGCGTCATGCCGGGCGCTGAGCAGATCATCAGGCAGCAGTTGCAGGCGCTTGGGCTTGAACATGACGGTTGCGTGCTGCGACAAAGCGAGCGACACGCCGCGTATCAGAATGCCTTCGACACACTGGTGCGCGACGGTCGCGTATATCCATGCGCCTGCACACGTCGCGAGATTGCAGACTCGCTGACTCGCGCAGGAATCCAGCGAGAACGCAACCATGAACTCGTCTACCCGGGCACCTGCAGGCACGGCATCCGTGACGGGCGGGTGGCGCGCGCCTGGCGAGTGCGGGTCGAGGGCCACTGCATCGACTGGCAGGGTCGTCATACAAATGCGATGCATGAGGATCTTGCCCGCGAGGTCGGCGACTTTGTGCTGCTGCGTGCTGACGGCCTTTGGGCTTACCAGCTTGCCGTCGTGGTCGACGATGCTGAGCAGCAGGTGACCGACGTGGTGCGTGGCGCCGATCTGCTCGGATCAACGGCCCGGCAGATCTACCTGCAGCAGTTGCTCGGCTACGGACGCCCGCGCTACCTGCACCTGCCTGTCGTGCTTGATGAGCATGGAGACAAGCTTTCCAAACAGACCGGCGCCATCGCAATCGATACCAGCCAACCGGTGGCTGCGCTCAATGGTGCGTTGAGTCATCTTGGAATCGCGCCGGTCAGCGCGCCCAGCCTTGCACAATTTTGGCCCGCGGCGATCACTCGCTGGGCCGAATCGGACTGGATGAAGACCTGACTGCACAAGGTCTCGACGGTTCGCGTCAAGGCGAACCCGATTTGGACTTCGCCCCGGCGAGACAGCGCAGCATGGCCAGACCGCGGCCGCGCGCTGATCAGGAAGGTTTCTTGCCGCCGAGCAATGCCGCGATGGCGTGGAGGGGACGGCGCCGCGAACGCGTTGAATCAGCCTTGTCACTGGCGCTGTCATCGCCGTTTTTCACGTCGACATCCTCGACCGCAGGTTCATACGGCTTGAAGAAGAACGGATCAGAAGAGTATCCGGGCATCGGACCGGCATTTCCACGTGGCGCCAAGTCAGCGGCACGACCACCAGAGCGCCCCGGGCGACCGCTCTCATCATGATCTCGACGCCGCCGGCTTTCACCAGAGCGAGAACCCTCGCCACGGTCGCCACGGTCGCTTCGGTCACCACGCTGTGCACGGCCACGATCGGCACTGCCCTCATCATCACGTGACTCACGCCGGGCTTCAACTTCAATCGTGTCCGGCTGCAGCTTACGCTTGATCAGCTTTTCGATTTCAACGAGCAAACGTTCGTCGGCAGCAGTCATCAGCGACAGTGCAATACCCTTGGCGCCCGCACGACCGGTGCGTCCAATCCGGTGAACGTAGTCCTCTGGTGAATAAGGCAGATCGTAGTTGATAACCGCGGGCAATTCCGCAATATCCAGACCGCGCGCAGCCACATCCGTTGCGACCAGCACGGCCGTCTCGCCGCGTTTGAAGGCCTCGAGCGTCGCCAACCGTTCCTGCTGGCTCTTGTCACCGTGAATCGCATCGGCATTGAGGCCGTCACGCACCAGTTCGCGCGCCAGACGGCTCGCGCCGATCTTCGTGTTCGTGAACACAATGACCTGAGCCAGTCCATGGTCACGAACCAGCTTGGCCACGGCAGCCCGCTTGGCATCAGACCCTGAAACCACGTAAACCCGCTGCTCAACGTTCTCGTTGGTTGCATTGCGCCGGGCAACTTCGATCGAGATCGGATCATTCAGAAAGCTCTCGGCAAGCTTGCGGATTTCACCGGAGAACGTTGCCGAGAACATCAGGTTCTGCCGCCGTTTGGGCAGCAGATTGATGATGCGCTGGATGTCAGGCAGAAAACCCATGTCGAGCATGCGATCGGCCTCGTCCATCACGAAGATTTCGACCTGCGACAGATTGGCTGTCCGTTGCTCGATGTGGTCCAGAAGACGACCTGGCGTGGCAATGAGTACTTCACACCCGGCGCGCATGGCAGCAAGCTGCGGCCTGATGTCAACCCCGCCATAAACAACCGCACTCTTCAGATTGGTGTGCTTGGCGTAGGCAGCGAAATTCACGTAAATCTGGTCGGCCAGTTCGCGCGTCGGCGCAATGACCAGCGCGCGAATCGGGTGCCGGGCCGGCGATGCACTGGCATTGGCATGCGGCATCAGTCGTTGAAGGATCGGCAGTGCGAAGCCGGCGGTCTTGCCGGTTCCGGTCTGGGCAGCGCCCATGACGTCGCGCCCCACAAGCACATGAGGAATAGCCTGAACCTGGATCGGAGTCGGTTCCCGATAACCCAGTTCGGTGACGGCCCGCTGGATCGGTTCAGCAAGTCCGAAGTCGTTGAAAGTGGTAGTCAAATTTTTGTGTCTTTCGGCCCGCCAAAGGCAAGGCCGACCGCGCTTTCCGCATAGTGAATTGATAACCCGGCATTATGACGCTTTTTTAAGCAATCAGCAAAGATTTTCCTGGCCTCCATCTCTGTGTCCAAATCGGGATGCCGATCGGTTTTCGCGTCCGAAAACCGTAGCAAGCTGAACGCTTCGCTTGAGAAGAGCTTGCAACTGATGCAGACTGAGTAGGAGAGTTTTTCGCGGAACCGAACGAATGCCTCAGGTCGACCGCAAACAATGCACAAGACTGCCCCGGCCAGCCCGAAAAAATCCCACCATCAACTGACCAAGACCCTCAGGAGACACGATGAAGAAAACACTCTCACGCAGTCTGCTTGCCGCTGCGCTGGCAATGCCTGTAGCCGCCATGATTGGGTGCGCCCCGATGAACACCGTCGGCAGCAACCCGTTGACGCAGGACGGTCGCAAACCCATTCTGTTTCACGTCACCAGTGGCAATCCGGCCTACTGGAATCAGTCTCTGAACAATGCCGCGAACCTGCAAAGGGCGGAAGGTGCCGACAAGGTGTTCATCGAAATCGTGATCAACGGCCCGGCCATCAAGATGCTGCTGGCCGAGTCCAAGGTCGAGGCACGCGTGACGGGCGCCCTGACCAACGGCGTGAAGATCGTGGCCTGCGAACAGACAATGAAAGCCCTGAAGCTCACAAAGAACGACATGATTCCCGGCATCGGCTATGTTCCTGGGGGGATCGTCGAGGTGATGAATCGCCAGCGTGAGGGCTGGGCCTACGTGAACTACTGATCAACATGATCGGCATCGGCGATCAGGGGGATAATCGATTCATGCCCCTGTCGCCGACCAGATCAATCACAAACCGACCGCAGATTCATTGGCCCGTTCAGTGGGCAGCACGACTACTCGCGCCGATACTCATGGTTGCCGTTGTGTCGGGATGCTCTTCGCTGCTGCCCACAGGCGCAGCCCAGACAATGACTGAATGGGAAACCTTCGAGCAGGCACGCGACACGATCAACAGCCTTGAGCCATACAAAACCCGGATCGAGGAAGTCAACGCGAAGGGCATCGACCCATACAAGAACCCCGGAATCAGTCTGCTGAGCTTTTCCGACATCCTGCAGCGCTTCGCGTCCAGCTCTGCCATGCGCCAGGAAGACTTCGACCCAGGCATCCGGGACTGCTTGCGGGCCGGCAAGCGCTGCACCGGCTATTCCATCGTCGCCTCCCGGATACGCAAGGTCCGGCTCGGCAATTTCTGGCTCGACTCACTGAATTTTCATCGAGAAGTTGATACGACCGGATGGCGCTTCAATGCGCTGGTGATCCTGATCGACGGGCTTGTCGTCTACACCCTGTACAGCGGTCAACCGAACGTGCGGGAACGTGAAATTATCCGCAACCCGCTCGGGCCCCTCCAGACCTGGGGCGAACAAGCACCCCGACTCGTGCAATGACGCCGTCGGGGCCGGCGAAGGCAAGCGTGCAGGCGAATTGAAACCTCAACCTTCGAACGATGACTCCAGCATCTGCAGATAATCGTCCGGCGACGCAGTCCTTGGATTCGTCGCGTGACAATGATCCTTCAGGGCTGCCTCGATAATTGCCGGAAAATCATCGCGTCGGACGCCCATCTGCGCCAAGCCAGCGGGCAGCCCCAGACGGGAATTCAGCGCAGCGATCGCTGCCGCCGGATCGCTGCCCGGTGCCAGCCCCATCGCATCAACAAGCGTCGGAATTTTCGCCTGTAGAACGGGTGCATTGAAACGCAGCACTGCTGGCAACAGCACAGCGTTGAGCGTGCCATGGTGCAATGGACGCCCTGGCAGCGCGCCCATTGGATGAGACAACGCATGCACGGCGCCCAATCCCTTCTGGAAGGCCATGGCCCCTTCCATCGCAGCCATCATCATTTCCCAGCGCGCCTGCCGGTCGGAACCATCGCGGGTCGCCGTTTCGATGTTCGCGCTGGCACGACGCAGGCCATCCAGCGCAATGGCCTCGGCCGGCGGATTCACTGAAGGCGCACAAAAGGTTTCAATGCAGTGCGCCATCGCATCCATACCAGTGGCCGCCGTCAACAGTGGCGGCAGACCCAGCGTCAACTCGGGATCGCATAAGGCAACTTTGGGCAACAGACTGGGGCTGAGCAGGCCCAGCTTTCTGCCGTCGTTCATCACGATCACGCTGCCGCGCCCGACCTCACTCCCGGTTCCGGCCGTGGTCGGAATTGCGATCAGCGGAGCGACCTTGGGTGTGATCCGAGCCACCCCCCCTTCGACCGCCGCGTATTGCAGCAGGGGTCCCGGGTGCGTTGTGATCAACGCAACCGCCTTGGCCAGATCAATCGATGAGCCACCACCGACAGCCACCAGACCGTCGCAACCGGCATCGCGGTACACCTGAGCTGCGGCCATGACCGCATCCTCGGTCGGATTGGGCGGCGTCCCATCCCAGGTACGGGCATCGAACTGTGCGCCAATCGCGGCCATCACCTTGGCCAGCAGGCCGACCTGCGCGACGCCGCGATCGGTCACGACCAGCGGACGCGTGACCCCGAGCCGCTTCAGTTCGCCAGCAAGCAGGTTGAGTGCGCCAAAGTCAAACTGGATCGTGGTCAGGTAAGTGATGGTGGCCATCATCGGTCTCCGGGAATCGATAGTGATGAGCGAAATTATTTGGAAAGGTTTACTGCTGCATGAATGCCGGCAGCTTCATCCCGGCCTTGACCTTTGCGTCCATCTCAGCCTCGGCGGCGCGCACAACGTCCAGGCGTTCGATCACCTCGTCAATCCGGTCAAAAGGCACGACAACCACACCGTCCGGATCGGCAACGATGATGTCACCGGTCGAGACCGCCGCACCGCCACAGACAATGGGGAAACCTACCTTGGCTGGGCCTTCCTTGGCTGGCGTATTCGGCGTGACGCCAATGGCAAAGCAGGGAAGACCGACACCGCGAATGCCGGGAATGTCCCGCACGCAGCCGTCAGTCACAAAACCCACCGCGCCATTGTTGCGAGCCATGCCGAGCACAAGATCACCCACGACAGCACAACCGGTGTGCCCTTCAGATGAAGCGACGATCACGTCGCCTGGCTGCAGATGCGGCAAAGCTCCGAAGACTGCGAGATTGTCCGCGGGGCCGCAATCGCTGGTAATCGCAACGCCACAGAATGCATCCTGGCCCGGAATCACCGGCTTGATCCGGTAGTCCATCGTGTGACCGCCGGTCAGTGCATCGACGACAAATCCGGTCGGCAACCCCTGCAGGGCGGCCAGCTGTTGCGCAGTGGGGCGCCGCATAGTGCTGGCAACACGAATCTTCGGGGCATTTTCGATCACGGAAATCTCCAGGTTGTCGGTTTGATGTCCGCCATGCTATCGATAGCGACAGATTCCGTCGACCCGACGTTTTCGATTCCCGGTATCGACTCCCGAGAAGGCAAAAGCCTGATGAAAGAACAACATAACTGGCAACGAGAAGCCTGCAACATCGCAACGATGCGTGCGCTTGCACGTCGCAGACTGCCTCGCCCCGTCTTCGACTTCGCGGACGGCGCGGCCGAGGATGAACGCACCCTCAGGCGCAATGAATCGGCGTTCAGTGACTTCGCGCTCGTGCCTCGCCCGTTACAGGGCGCAGCCTCGCGCGATCTTTCAATTGAACTGTTCGGGCGCAGACTCTCGATGCCGCTGATGATCGGCCCCACCGGACTGGCTGGCCTGTTCTGGCCGGATGGCGAGCTTTGCTCGGCGCGGGCAGCCGCGGCGGCTGGCACGGCCTACTGCCTGAGCCACGGCTCGGTCTGCACGATCGAAGAGCTGGCCGCGCTGGGCACTGCGCCCCGTTGGATGCAGGTCTTCGTTTACCGGGATCGCGGACTGACCCGTGAGTTCACCGACCGTGCGGCGGCCAGCGGTTATGACGCGCTGGTGCTGACCATCGACAATCAGTTGCTTGGCAACCGGGAGCGCGATGTGCGCAACGGTTTCGGCATTCCGCCGCGCTTCACACTCACGCAGCTGGTCTCAATGATTCCGCAACTGCCCTGGCTTTGGCGGATGCGTAATGCCCTGCCCGGACTGACGATGGGTAGCTACGTGAAGCAGGGCTCGCGCGAGGAACTTTCTGCGCTGGCCGGTCGGCTCGCAGGCATGCTGGATCCGGGCATGAACTGGGATGACGTGCGTGAGTTACGAGAGCGCTGGAAGGGGCCCTTGCTGCTCAAAGGGGTCCTTCATCCGGATGAGGCCCGTCAGGCAGCCGAACTCGGCGTCGACGGTCTGATCGTCTCGAACCACGGCGGCCGCCAGCT
>JAURMJ010000142.1 GCA_030830765.1 Quisquiliibacterium sp. | reverse complement strand
ATGTTGCGCCGTCTCGATGCGCTGGGGGTCGGACGCCTGCTGATCGAACGGGTGCCCGATTCGGGCCAATGGGACGCAGTGCGTGACCGGCTTGCAAGAGCGGCGGCCACCTTCTCCGGCTGAACAAACTGCAATGCCGGACCGTCATGAGGAGCAACGATGAAGGCGATTGATCTTTTCAGTGACACCAAGACCCGACCGACGCCGGCCATGCGCGCTGCGATCGCAGCCGCCGAGGTTGGCGATGAGCAGTTCTTCGAGGATCCGACGATCAATCGGCTGCGCGAAAGAATCTGCGCGCTGCTGGGTAAGGAGGACGCAGTCTTCCTGCCGTCCGGAACAATGTGCAATGAAATCGCGATTGCGGTTCACTGCCGTCCGGGCGATGAGGTGATCGCGGCTGCAGGCTCGCATGTGGTCGATTACGAAGGCGGTGGTCCTGCAGCATTGGCCGGTGTGATGCTGCGCGCGTTGCCGTCGCAACCTGGGCTGGTGCCCGGCACATTCGACGAGACGGCTGTCAGGTCTGCGATTCGCGTAGAAAGCCGCTATTTTCCGCGCTCAAGACTGGTCTGTGTGGAGCAGACGATGAACTCCGCAGGCGGTCGCATCTGGCCGCTTGAGCAGTTTCAGTCTGTCGCGCGTGTTGCGCGTGACCATGGTCTTGCGACGCATATCGATGGCGCGCGTCTGCTGAATGCGGTTGTGGCCTCTGGTGTTTCAGCGCAGGACTACGCGCGTGATTACGATTCGGTCTGGATCGACTTCTCCAAGGGGCTCGGATGCCCGGTCGGCGCGATGCTTGCCGGCAGTCGCGAATTCATTGCGCAGGCATGGCGGCTCAAGCAACGCTGGGGCGGGGCGCTCAGACAGGCTGGGATACTCGGTGCAGCCGCGCTGCATGCGCTGGATCATCATGTTGACAGGCTTGCGCAGGACCATGCCAATGCGCAACTGCTTGCGGGCGAGGTATCGCTGATGCCTGGCATCGCGATTGAGCCCGAGCTTGTACAGACCAATCTGGTGTTCTTTGATGTCCGTCAGACTGGACACACGGCGGCTGCGGTCTGCGAGGCGCTGCGTGACGGCGGTGTTCTGATGGGTGCAGTGGGTGAATACAGGATCCGTGCGGTCACGCATCTTGATGTAACCCGCGATGACGTGCTTGAGGCGGTCAAAGTGCTTGATCGGATCGTGCGCCGGAGGGCAACGCACTGAGCCGATGATCGGCCTGGCCGATCAGCGCAGGGTTCAGGCGGGCAATGCCTGCACAAAGCGAACGATCGCTTCCAGGACCTGGTCAGGCTGATCGATGAACGGGCTGTGACCGCAGTTGGCAACGGCCAGATGCTGCGCCTGCGCGGCCAGTTCACTGAGACGTTCGACCTGGCGCATCGTGCCGTATTCGTCATCCAGTCCCTGGATTGCGAGCACCGGACACTTGATTGCTGCAACCTGCTCCTCAATATTCCAGCTGCGAAATGCGGCATCCAGCCAGATGCCTGACCATCCTGCAAAAGTGCGCAGCGGGTCGCGATGGTACTTGCCCAGTCTCACGGGCAGGTCGCTCTGCGCAAACCGGCTGGCCAGCGCTGAGATCGAGTCAATGGTGATCTGTTCGACGAACAGATGGGGAGCCAGTGCGACCACCGCCTCTGGGCTGCCCGGAAATTCACCGGCATGAATCAGCGCAATTGACGCGCCGTCGCTGTGGCCAACGAGAACCGGTCGTGTGATGCGAAAGTGTGCAAGCAGCGTCGGTAAGACAGCGCGGGCCTCGTGATGCATGAACGCCGGTTCGAGCGGTGCTTCAAAGACCTCTGAACAGCCATACCCTTGCCGCGAATAAAGCAGTGCCGGTAGACCTGTCGCCTGGGCAAGGCGATCCGGGAAGTCGCGCCACAGCGCCACGCAACCAAGCCCTTCATGCAGCAGGACCAGGATCGGTCCCCCACTCGATACATTGCCAATCGTGCGCACTTCAAGTTGACAGCCATCCAAGTGGATCCGCGTAGCCTCGTCGCAGTTCATCGGTAACTGCTGGGGCGGCTGTCTATTCAATGGTTGATCATTCATTTTTAAAAAGTGCACTAAAATGCATATCAAGATGCATCATATTGCTTTACATCGCAAGCAAACACAACTAGCATCTCGGTCATCCTATTAACTTCAGCACAGTGATCCGACGCTCGGATCGTTCGAATCCACGGAGACTCAGATGGCTAGCATCGACTACAGCGAGAAGATCCCTAACAACGTGAACCTCAGCGAGGATCGCACGCTTCAGCGCGCACTCGAGCAGTGGCAGCCGAACTATCTGAACTGGTGGCAGGACATGGGGCCGGACGGCTCGCATGATTTCGATGTCTACCTGCGGACCGCGGTCAGCGTCGACCCGCAAGGCTGGGCCCAGTTCGGCCATGTCAAGATGCCCGACTACCGCTGGGGTATTTTCCTGAATCCGGCCGAGCAGGGCCGCAAGATTCATTTCGGTGACCACATCGGTGAGGACGCCTGGCAGGAAGTGCCGGGCGAACATCGCGCGAACCTGCGCCGCATCATCGTGACGCAGGGTGACACCGAGCCGGCCTCGGTCGAACAGCAGCGCCATCT
>JAURMJ010000141.1 GCA_030830765.1 Quisquiliibacterium sp. | reverse complement strand
TGGCTGAGGAAGCCATTCGAACCCATACCCAAGCCTTTGGAGACGATCCCGTGCTGAGTCGTCACCTGGAGACTGGTGGTGAATATGCCTGGCGTGTCCGCGGTGAAGAGCACATGTGGACCCCGGATGCGATTGCCAAACTGCAGCACTCCACCCGGTCCAACAGCTACAACACCTACAAGGACTATGCCCAGATCATCAACGACCAGAGCCGTCGCCACATGACGCTGCGCGGTCTATTTGAGTTCAAGGTGGATCCTGCCAAGGCCATTCCCCTCGACGAAGTGGAGCCAGCCGCTGAAATCGTGAAACGATTTGCCACTGGTGCGATGTCACTTGGCTCCATTTCGACCGAGGCGCATGCCACCCTCGCTGTCGCCATGAACCGGATTGGCGGCAAGTCCAATACCGGTGAAGGCGGTGAGGACAAGCGTCGGTATCGCAATGAACTCAAGGGCATCCAGATCACGGCCGGGACAAAACTGTCCGACGTGGTTGGCGCGAAACAAATTGAGTCTGACTACAGCCTGGAGCAGGGCGACAGCCTCCGTTCCAAAATCAAGCAGGTGGCGTCCGGACGCTTTGGTGTGACCACTGAATACCTGGTCTCTGCCGATCAGGTTCAGATCAAGATGGCCCAAGGCGCCAAGCCCGGAGAGGGTGGGCAGCTGCCGGGCGGCAAGGTGTCCGAGTACATCGGCAAGCTGCGCCACTCGGTGCCCGGTGTGGGCCTGATTTCGCCCCCGCCGCACCACGACATTTACTCGATCGAAGACCTGGCCCAGCTGATCCACGACCTGAAGAACGCAAACTCGCGGGCTTCGATCTCGGTCAAACTGGTCTCGGAGGTCGGGGTCGGTACCGTTGCTGCAGGCGTCGCCAAGGCCAAGGCCGATCACGTGACGATCTCCGGCCATGATGGCGGTACAGGTGCTTCACCCTGGTCATCGATCAAACATGCCGGTACACCCTGGGAGCTTGGTCTTGCCGAGACCCAGCAGACGCTTGTGCTCAACGGGTTGCGCGGTCGTATTGCCGTGCAGGTCGACGGTCAGATGAAGACCGGGCGCGATGTGGTTATCGGCGCGATGCTGGGCGCGGATGAATTCGGTTTTGCGACTGCTCCGCTGGTTGTCGAGGGCTGCATCATGATGCGCAAATGCCACCTGAACACCTGCCCGGTGGGTGTCGCCACCCAGGATCCGGTGCTGCGCGAGCGCTTCTCGGGCAAACCTGAGTACGTCGTGAATTTCTTCTTCTTCATTGCTGAGGAAGTCCGCGAACTGATGGCCCAGTTGGGTATCCGTCGATTCGATGATCTGATCGGTGCGGCTCACCTGCTCGACATGCGTCAAGGCATCGGACACTGGAAGGCGCGTGGTCTGGATTTCTCGCGGATCTTTGCCAAGCCTCAGGTGTCGGCCGAGGAGCCGATCCGGCATGTCGATACCCAGGACCATGGTCTGAACAAGGCGCTGGATAACAAGCTGATCGAGTTGGCCGCGCCTGCGCTGGAGCGCAAGGACAAAGTCTCATTCATCCTGCCGATCCGCAATGTGAACCGTACCGTGGGTACGATGTTGTCGGGCGAAGTGGCACGCAAGTACGGTCATGAAGGGCTCGCGGACGATACGATCCACGTGCAGTTCAATGGCACTGCGGGTCAGAGCTTCGGCGCTTTCCTGGCGCGCGGCATCACGGTCGATCTGGTTGGCGAGGGCAACGACTACGTCGGCAAGGCCTTGTCGGGGGGGCGCATCATCGTGCGCCCGACCAACGATTTCCGCGGACGGGCCGATGAGAACATCATCGTCGGAAATACGGTGCTGTACGGTGCTACCGATGGCGAGGCATTCATTTCGGGGGTCGCAGGCGAGCGATTCTGTGTTCGCAACTCCGGAGCCACGGCCGTTGTCGAAGGCACCGGCGATCACGGCTGCGAATACATGACTGGCGGGACCGTGGTGGTGCTTGGCGCAACCGGACGCAATTTCGCGGCGGGTATGTCGGGTGGAGTCGCTTACGTCTACGACCCGGACAAGCAGTTCAACGACCTGTGCAACACTGCGATGGTTTCGATTGATCCGGTTCTGTCGACTGCCGAGCAATTGGCACAAATCGATCCAGCGATCTGGCACAAGGCCGAGTGTGACGAGGTCCAGCTCAAGGCCCTGATCGAGAAGCACTTCAAGCTGACCGGTAGTGAACGGGCACGGGCCATCCTTGATAACTGGGAGCGTTCACGCGCGGCCTTCGTCAAGGTTTTCCCGAATGAGTATCGACGCGCGCTCGGTGAAATGCATGCTGCGCGGCAGGCAGCCGACAAGCAGAAGGAAAAGGCAACGGCCTGAGGCCGGCGGATTAACCTGCGGCGCCCCGTGCGTCGCACCCGCGGTCGTTTGCGAGCGACCGCGGCAAGCAAGGAACGGACATCAAGATGGGTAAAGTCACCGGTTTCCTAGAATTCGAGCGGCTGCAGGAGGCTTCCGAGGCAGCTCAAGAGCGGGTTCATCACTATCGTGAATTCGTATTGCACCTCTCCGATAAGGAGGCGCAGCAGCAGGGCGCGCGCTGCATGGACTGCGGTATTCCGTTCTGTCAGAGCGGCTGTCCGGTCAACAACATCATTCCCGACTGGAATGATCTGGTCTATCGCGGCAATTGGCAGCTCGCAATCGACACACTGCATTCGACCAACAATTTCCCGGAGTTCACCGGACGCATCTGCCCCGCGCCCTGCGAGGCGGCCTGCACGCTGAATATCAACAACAATGCGGTCGGCATCAAGTCGATCGAGCATGCAATTATCGATAAGGCCTGGGAACTCGGGCTGGTGGTACCAAAGCCGCCTTCACACAAGACAGGTCGCAAGGTTGCGGTTGTCGGTTCAGGTCCGGCCGGTATGGCCTGTGCCCAGCAGTTGGCACGCGCCGGTCACGACGTGACGGTCTTCGAGAAGAGCGACCGTATTGGCGGGTTGTTGCGTTATGGCATCCCTGACTTCAAGCTTGAGAAGTTCCATATCGACCGCCGCGTCGAGCAGATGCAGGCGGAAGGCGTTACGTTCCGGACTGGCGTGTTCATCGGCAAGGATGCCCCGGGTCCTGGCGTGAACAACTGGGCCAAGGAAACCATCTCCCCTGACGATCTGCAGAAGCAGTTTGATGCTGTCGTGCTGACCGGCGGTGCCGAGCAGCCGCGCGATCTGCCTGTGCCCGGTCGCGAGCTCAAGGGGGTCCATTTTGCGATGGAATTCCTGCCGCAGCAGAACAAGGTTGTTGCGGGTGACAAGGTTGCCAAGCAGCTGGTCGCTGCAGGAAAGAACGTTGTCGTGATCGGCGGTGGCGATACCGGCTCCGACTGTGTCGGGACCAGCAATCGTCAGGGGGCCAAGTCAGTGACTCAGTTCGAGCTGATGCCGCGTCCACCCGAGCAGGAAAACAAGCCGATGGTCTGGCCGCACTGGCCGCTCAAGCTGAGGACCTCGTCTTCGCATGAAGAGGGATGCGAGCGTGACTGGTCGGTCACGACCAAGATGTTCAAGGGCGATGCCAAAGGCAATGTCACCGCGCTGGTCGCTGCCCGCGTCGAGTGGCAGAAGGATGAGGCGACCGGTCAGATGAAGATGGTCGAGGTGCCCGGTTCCGAGTGGGAGATGCCTGCTGATCTGGTGCTGTTCGCGATGGGTTTCGTCGCGCCGGTTGGCAATGTACTCGAGGCCTTTGGTGTCGAGAAGGATCCGCGTGGAAATGCCAAGGCGACGACTGACGGTGACGGCTGCTATAAAACCAATGTCGAAAAGGTCTTTGCAGCGGGTGACATGCGTCGTGGTCAGTCGCTCGTGGTCTGGGCAATTCGCGAGGGCCGGCAGTGCGCCCACGCGGTTGATGAGTTCCTGATGGGCGGCAGCAAGCTGCCACGCTGATCAACGCTGCCTTGCACACGAAAAGAAACGGGCCCTTCAAGGGCCCGTTTCTTTTTGGGTGCTCCGGCCGATCCTACGAGCCGACTCAGGGACCAATCTTCTCAGGCGAAAACGTCTCGCCGTGCCTGACGTCCCGCGCCGCCGTGCAGATCAGGTCAATGGCGTGAGCACGACCTGCTGATAAACAGGCCGGCTTGACAGCCGCTCAAACCATGCGCGCAGCGCGGGCAGTTCAGGTCGCTGGTAGCCAATCAGATCCCAGGGCAGGTGCAGCCAGCGGTAGGTATTGATGCCCAACGAGATATCAGCCAGGGTCGGCCTGGTCCCGCAGACGTAGTCATGCTTCTGCAGCTGAGCATCCAGAATCCCGAATGCGTGCTCGCATTTTTCGGCACTTGCGAGGATGACCGCAGGCTCGCGCTGGTCAGCCGGGGTGCGAATCAATCCCCAGAACGCGGGAGTGATTGAGACGGCTACGATCATGTTGGACCAGTCCATCCATTGTTCAACAACCGCGCGCGCCTTTGGCTCGGTTGGGTACCAGTCATCAGCCTTGTACTTGTCAGCCAGGTAACGGCAGATCGAATTCGATTCCCAGAGCGTAAAACCGTCATCTTCGAGCGTCGGTACCGTCGAGTTCGGGTTCATCGCCAGATAGGCCGCGTCTCGAGTGCGCCCGAAGGCTCCGCCGACGTCGATCCGCTCATGTGGGATGTTCAGTTCGCCAAGCAACCACATCGGTCTTTGCACATTGGACGAATTGGCTCGTCCCCAGAGCTTGAGCATTCTTTTTCTCCTCAGTTTGGTACCGATCGAGCCCGGTACATTCCCCAACCCTTGACCGTCATCACGATTTCTCCGTCCTGGTTCAGGACCTCATCCAGAGAGAGAACCATGCCACGATCCGGCTTGCTGTTTGATCGTCGCGTCTCAAGAATTGTGACGCGAACCCGCAGGCGATCGTTCGGTCTTACAGGCCGCAGCCAGCGCAACTCTTCGACACCGGGGGACCCCATGCTCGCGACCCGTGACACGAAATGCTCGACCAGCATGCGCATCATGACGCCGGCCGTCATCCACCCGCTGGAGATCAGTCCGCCAAAGCTGCTGTGCTCAGCCGCTTGCTCGTCGACATGGAATGGCTGGGGATCGTAACGCTTGGCGAACTCGATGATTTCTTCCTGGGTCACCAGGTAGTCTCCGAACTCAAAAACCTCGCCGGTCTGGTAATCCTCGAAATAGCGCTCCGTCAGTACGGTGTTCATCTTCTGCCTCCGGTGTCCGCGCCAGCAATGTCCGGCGCATGAACCTGCAGCCCGCCGACGGGCTGCTAGTATGCCTAAAATACCGGCCGGAATGCGGGCGGGGTGCCCGGTCGGATTACTACGGAACAACTATGTGGAAATGGGGCCTACTGTCCGGAACTAGGGCATCGATCGAACGCGATGAGCTGAGCGCAGCTCAGCAGTGGTCGATTCTTTCAGGCGCAGCCATGATGTTGACCCTTGCCATGGGCATGCGTCAGAGTCTTGGGCTGTTCCAGCCTCACATGATTCGCGAACTGGGCATCACTGCCAGTGATTTTTCCTTCGCGATCGCGATGCAGAACATCGTCTGGGGGGCAACCCAGCCCTTTGTCGGCGCGCTGGTTGATCGTATCGGTGCACGTCCTGTCGCGGTGGCCGGTGCCATCGCCTTTGCGACCGGTATTGGCATCAGTGCCTTCGCGACTTCTGCCCTGATGCTGACGCTGGGTTCCGGAATCTGTATCGGAATCGCCTTGTCCTGCACCGCGTCGAACCTGGCAATGAGCGTGACCTCGCGGACCGTCTCGCCTCTGAAGCGCAGCCTGGCGATGGGCTCTGTTTCGGCAGTCGGCTCGCTGGGGCTGATGCTGGCCTCACCGTTGGCACAGGTGCTGATCACGACGAACGGCTGGCAGGTTGCGATGCTGGCTTTTCTCGGGCTGTCCGCAGTGATGATTCCGGCCGCATTCATGGCCGGGGGCGTTGATCGGATCAGCGCCGACAAACAGCAGGGTCAGCCGCAGTCGGTTGGCGAGGCTGTGCGTGAGGCCGCAGGTCATTCGGGTTATGTCGTGATGGCGATGGCGTTCTTCGTCTGTGGCCTGCAACTGGTTTTCCTGACCACGCACCTGCCGACTTATCTGGATTTCTGCGGCCTGCCGCCGACGGTTGCGGCCAGTGCGCTTGCGCTGATCGGTTTGTTCAACGCATTCGGCTCCTGGTTGTTTGGCTGGCTTGGCGGTCGGTACTCGAAGCGCTTCCTGCTGGGTGGGATCTACCTGCTCCGTTCGCTGATTATCACTGCCTATTTTTCGACAACGCCGACGCCGACTTCGACGCTGCTGTTTGCAGCCGCCATGGGTTCCCTGTGGCTGGGGGTCGTGCCGCTGGTCAATGGGCTTGTCATTCACCTGTTCGGTTTGCGTTATGTCGCAACCCTTTCGGGGATCGCCTTCTTCAGTCATCAGATTGGCTCTTTTCTGGGCGCCTGGGGTGGTGGCGTGATCTACAGCGCACTTGGGTCGTATGAATGGGCCTGGAAGTCTGCAGTCATTGTCGGTGTGATCGCAGGAGTCGTGCAGATGACGATGAACCTGAAGCCCAGTCCACGACTGGCGCAGGCTGGCGCATGAGCCGGCGTCGGCAAAACGGAGCAGGCGGACTGAATGTTGCGGGGGCCGACGGGACGGCTGCTGACGGGTTGCCCGGTGTCCGGATCGACAAGTGGCTCTGGGCGGCACGTTTTTTCAAGACGCGAGGCCTTGCGCAGCAGGCGATCGAATCTGGGCATGTGCTTCTCGGCGGCGAGCGGGTCAAGCTGTCTCGTCTGGTCCGGCATGGCGATGAAGTGATGGTGCGCATTGGCGAGATTCAACGCACTGTGCAAGTGGCGGGGCTGTCGGATGTCCGCGGACCGGCGCCGGTTGCTCAAAGGCTTTACGAGGAAACCCCGCAGTCCATCCGTTTGCGGGTCGAGGCGCAGGCGCAGCGCGCGCTGCAGGCCGAACCCGCCGACGCGATTGAACATGGGCGTCCAACCAAGCGGGATCGTCGTCTGATGCAACGGGTCAGTTGGGAGAGGTGATTCAATGACTATTTCAAGGTGGTGTGTCGATCTGAAGGCGTGGCTGGCTCTGACAGTCCTGCTCTGTTTCTCGACGCTAGGCCATGCTTCACAGATTCCGGAACTGACCTTCGAGCAGGCGGCTGCGCGCCTGGCTCAGGGCGGCTATGTCCTGATGATGCGGCATGCGAGAACTGTTCCCGGAATCGGAGACCCTGAAAATTTCAGGATTGACGAATGCAGCACACAGCGCAATCTGTCGACAGATGGGCGCGAGCAGGCGCGCGCAATCGGTGCGGCAATTCGTCGCAGCGGCATTCGAATTGATCAAGTGCGTTCGAGCCAATGGTGCCGATGTCGCGAGACTGCGCAACTGGCTTTCAGCAAATCCCAGGACTGGCCAGCACTGAATTCCTTTTTTGCCGACCGTTCGAGCGAGGCACAGCAGACCCGCCAATTGCTGGCGGGTCTGGCTGCGTGGCAGGGGGCGGGCAACCTGATGCTTGTGACGCATCAGGTCAACATCAACGGGGCAACTGGCGTCTACGCGGGGCAGGGCGAGATCATCGCGGCACGCTTGCGCGAAGCAAAACTGCACCCTGAATTCCGGTTTGGAGAGCAGAAATGAGTGTGACTGCGACAAAGCCGGCATCCGCCGCCTCAGGGGGGCGGGCTGATGCGTCGCCTGGAACGGGCTCTGGCGATGTCCCTGCGGGGCAGCCGGGGCGCGTTGTCCTGATCACAGGAGGTAGTCGCGGGATTGGTGCTGCCTGCGCGCTGATGGCTGCTCAGCGCGGCTATTCGGTCGCGATCAGCTATCGGGATAACAAGGCCGCTGCCGGCGGCGTTGTCCGGTCGATCGAGATGAGTGGCGGGCGTGCAATTGCCGTTCGTGCCGATGTGGCGATCGAAAAGGACATCATGGAGCTGTTCGCGACAGTCGATCGCGAGCTGGGGGTGCTTGATTCGCTGGTCAACAATGCCGGGATTGTCGCGCCGGCCCGGCGTGTCGATCAGTTCGATCTGGACCGACTGCAGCTGATCTTCGCGACCAACGTGGTCGGCAGCTTCGTCTGCGCACGCGAGGCGGTCAAGCGGATGTCGACCCGCCATGGTGGCAAGGGCGGTACGATCATCAATATCTCATCAGGAGCGGCCCGTCTTGGCGCGCCTTCGCAGTATGTCGACTATGCGGCTTCGAAAGGGGCCATCGACACGATGACAACCGGTCTGGCCAAGGAAGTCGCAGCAGAGGGCATTCGCGTGAATGCGGTTCGTCCTGGGCTGATCTATACCGAAATTCATGCCAGTGGGGGCGAGCCTGGGCGGGTTGATCGTCTCAAGGACATGGTGCCAATGCAGCGCGGCGGAACGCCTGATGAGGTTGCGGCTGCGGTGCTTTGGCTGATGTCGAATGAAAGCTCGTACACGACCGGTTCAATCTTGGATGTGACCGGCGGTCGGTGATCCGGACCGATCGCGTTGCCTGGGCTGGCGCCTTGGTGCCGGCGGCGATGCTCTTTCAGCGCCGGGCGATCATCAGCCGGAGCCATGATCCGGTTGAAGTCATCATTGCGGCTTGTCAGAAGGCGGTTCGCTGCCGCAGGTCAGCGTATAGGTGATTGCGCTGGATACGGTGAACAGCGCCCAGAACGCCAAAAACCCGATCGTATAGGCTGCCTCCCGGCTCGACGACAGGTTCAGCACGACGACGTCCAGTTCGATCGGATCGATCAGCGAAAAGAAGAGGCCTTCGGCGATGATGGCGACCAGAAAGGCCGGCCACAGCACCTGCATCAGGAAGCGGCCACTTTTGCGTTCACCAATCGGCTTGCTCATCTCGTCTCTCGCACGGCTATCTCGGTTTGTTGTTGCTGCCAAACCGAATCGGCTGCTCAAGGCCGTTTGCACTGGCGACCAGCCGCCAGCTGCGCTCCGGGTCCTCGATCATGATGTTCCAGCGTCCTGTCGAGGGCAGGTCTGTCTGCTGCGTCACATACTCGCCCGGCATGCCACCGGCTGCCAGCGATAATTTGCGATCCAGTTCGGAACGGGTCGCATGGACCAGCAGGACCGTCACGAAAGGCGGCAGAGCACCCGGGCTTGCGCGTGACAGACTCAGGCTTGCAGAGCCATCGGGTTGGCGATGCAGTTCGGCATGCAGTCCGAGTTGCTCGGCCTGCTTGTCGCGTGCAAGGGTCAGGTTGATCGCCTTGCCTTCGCGGTAATAATCATCGACGACAAGCGAATTGTTCGTCGACAGTGCTAACCACAAGGTAATCGCGCCTGCGACGATCGCGGTGGCCGGCATCGACATCAGCAGCCAGGGCCATAGCTGACGATACCAGGGGGTGACCGGGGGAGGGGCGGCTGGATTCATTGTATTGATGGTTTAACGCGGCACATAGAAGGTGCTTGCTTCATCGACTGCAACACGCGGGTCGTCGATGGCCTCGACACGGATCGTGACCTTGCTTGATCCGGGCTGGCCCTTGCCTTCATCAACACGGATGCGGATTGGGAACATCCGGGTACCCGCTGAATCGACCAGCACTTCGTTGTTCGAGGCGATGCGAATCGTGTCGATGCCCTGCACCGATATCCGGAATTTTCGGGCTGTCTCTGCACTGTTGATCAATTGCAGGCGGTAGACGTTTTCAATCTGGCCGTTCTCGACTTCGCGTCCGAGCGTGCCGCGATCGCGGATCACATCGACTTTCAAAGGGGTGCGCAAGATCAGATGCGAGAGCACGCCGATCGTGTCTGCCGCCGTGCGGGCCAGGGCGGTCGCATCGCCGACAGCAACTGAGGCGTCAGCCGCAGCCAGGACCGGCGCGTCGTTGACGCCGTCGCCGACCATCAGCACACGGCGGCCAGCCTGCTGCAGCTTGCGAACGTAATCAAGCTTGTCGGAAGGGGTGGCCTGGGCCTGTACTTGATGGATATCCAGTCTCTGCGCGATCTGCATCACTGCGGTCTTGTGATCACCGGACAACAGGTGTGTGCGTAGTCCGGCCTGAGCGAGCGCACGGACTGTGCCCGGTGCGTCGTCCCGCAGTGTGTCCTGCAAAGAGAAACGCGCCAGTGCGACGCCCTCGGAGGCAAGCCAGACTTGAGAATCAGGCGCATCGGCGGCTGATGAGCCGGGTGCCTGCTCGACGGGCTGTGCAGATGCGCCCAACCCCCTGCGTTGAGCGTCTGCTCCTGCTTCGTGGCCAGTGCCAGGCAGTTCGGCCCACTCGGCTGCGAAGATGGCCGAACCGAGCCGAAGCCTGCTGCCGTCAATCTGCCCTTGCACGCCGCGACCGGCTTGTACCTGGACCATGCCGACGCCCGGAAGCCTCAGCCCTTGAGCCTGCGCAGCCGCGGTCAGCGCGGACGCGAGTGGATGCGACGATCCGGCGCCAAGCGCAGCAGCCATCGCGAGTGCACCGGGCTCGTCCATCGCCCCGAAACAATGGATTGCGACAAGCTTTGGCTTGCCGGTGGTCAGCGTGCCGGTTTTATCGAAGACGACATCAGTGCACCGGGCGATGGTTTCCAACGCCTTGCCGCTGGTGACCAGAATGCCGCGTCTTGTCAGTGCGCCAGTGGCTGCGGCCAGCGCAGCCGGCGTGGCCAGCGACAGCGCGCAGGGACAGGAGACGACCAGGACGGCCACTGTGACCGCCAGTGTGCGCGAGGGGTCGATCGTCCACCAGACCATCGCAATGATTGCAGCAAGCGCCAGCAAGGCAGTCACGAACCAGCTGGCCACCCGGTCGGCAGACTGAGCGATGGTTGGCTTGTCGGTGGCCGCGCGTTCGACCAGTCGCTCGATGGTTGATAGCGTGCTGTCCGCGCTGGCCCGAAGCACACGAATCCAGACCGGGTTACCCGCATTGACCGCGCCGCCCGCCACCTCATCACCGGGCTTTTTCGGGATCGGAACGGATTCGCCTGTCAGCAGCGACTGGTCGACCGCGGTGTCACCTGCGACGATCAGGCCATCCACCGCGAAACGCTCGCCGCTGGCCACGCGCAGCAACTCGCCTGCAGTTACCCGGGCGGCCGGGATCTGTTCAAGCGCAATGGCCGACAGCGCCTGTGCAGAGAGCTTTTCGGGCTCTTCGAGCAGTCGGCTGACCCGCTCGGGCAGCGCGGCGGCCATCGCATCCACGGCGCGGCTTGCGCGTCGTCGGGCAATCCACTCCAGATAACGCGCGGTCAGCAGCAGAAACACGAACATCGTCACCGAGTCGAAATAGACTTCGCCCTGTCCGGTGACCGTCGCATGCAGACTTGCCGAGAATGCGGCCAGAATGCCGATCGCGACGGGCACGTCCATGCCCAGGCTGCGTGCACGCAGATCGCGCAGCGCGCCCTCCAGAAACGGCCTTGCCGAGTAAAGCACCACCGGCAGCGTCAGCACGAGGCTGGCCCAACGCATCAGCAGTTCGAACTCGGGTTCCATCTGGTCGCCTGCTGTGTATCTGGGCAGCGCGTACATCATCACCTGCATCATGCCGATGCCGGCCACGAAAAGCCTTCGCACCAGTTGGCGTGTGCCGCGCGCCAGCTGCGCCTCGCGTCGCTGGGCATCGAAAGGCTGAGCCCGATAGCCCATTGCCGTAACCCGAGACAACAGGCGCGACAGACTGGTCTGAGTCGGATTCCAGCGCACGACCGCCCGCTCGGTTGCGAAATTCACCGTGGCGTTTGTGACGCCAGGCAAGGCAGCCAGCGAGCGTTCAATCAGCCAGACGCAGGCCCCGCAGCGTAAGCCGTCCATCAGCAGTGTGGTTTCGACGGTCTGGCCATCGACCCGCAGGTAACGCTCGGCGATCTCAGGCTCATCGTAGATGGCCAGATCTGCCAGCTCGACCGGCAGGCCACTCGGTCCGCTGGCTGGTGTCGTGCGGTTCCGGTAGTAGTCATCCAACCCGGCGTCGACAATCGCCTGTGCGACCGCCTGACAGCCGGCACAGCACATCGCTTGCTGCCTGCCCTCAATCTCGGTGAACCAGCGCCCGGGGTGCGTGACTTCAAGCCCGCAGTGGAAGCACGAACCGGGATCGATGGTGGCGTCGGTCATCGGAACAGGTCGATGCAGGCATCAATGACACCATGCAGATGTTCGCCTGGATGCAGGCGTAGCAGTCCGGCGATGCCGAAGCCGATCACGACCAGCCCGGCCGCCATGCGCAGCCCTGGGTTTTTAAGCCAGCGCTGGCCAC
>JAURMJ010000140.1 GCA_030830765.1 Quisquiliibacterium sp. | reverse complement strand
TGAAGATGGCGGTGCCGATCGCCGGCACGCTGGTCCTGCTGCAGGGTTTAGTGCGACTTGCCTCGGACATCCGTGTGCTGATGGGTCTGCCCAATGATGAGCTGACCTTCGGCAAACAAGCCAGCGACGACTCGTCGCATTGAACACAAAGGACGCATCGTGTCAGTCGAATTGCTCACCGTCCTGTTCTTCGGGTCGCTTCTTACCTTCCTGCTGCTGGGTGTGCCGCTTGCCTTTGTGCTGGGCGGCGTGTCGGTGGTGTTTCTTTACTTTTCGATGGGGCCGGTCAGTTTTTATATCGTTGCCTCAAAATTCTGGGACTCGATGACCAGCTTCACATTGGTCGCGATCCCAATGTACGTGTTCATGGCAATGATTCTGGAGAAATCCGGGGTGGCTCATGCGCTCTACAGAATGATGCATCTGTGGTTTGGCGGACTGAGAGGCGGACTGGCCATTGGGACCGTCGCGATCTGCGCGATTTTTGCTGCAATGAGCGGCATCAGTGGTGCAGCCGTGGTCACGATGGGTACCATTGCCTTACCCCGCATGCTGGAACGCGGTTACGACACAAAACTTTCGCTGGGTGCCATCAATGCTGGCGGAGGGTGGGGCATCCTGATTCCCCCATCGATCCCGATGGTTCTGTACGCGATGATCAGTGAGGTGTCGGTCGGTCGTTTGTTTGCGTCTGGCATCGGTCCGGGGCTGCTGCTGTTTGTGCTCGTCTCGATCTATATCGGTGTACGGGCCTGGCTGCAGCCCGGAATTGCGCCCGCCTTGCCGCCCGAAGAGCGCGGGAACCTGCGCGAGAAGCTCCTGGCCCTGAGGGCCGTGCTGTTGCCGATCATGATTGTGATCATGGTGCTGGGCTCTATTTTCGGAGGACTGGCAACGCCAACCGAGGCGGCTGCAATTGGTGTTCTCGGCGCGCTGATCGCGGCGACCATTAATCGTCAGTTATCCCGGGAGGTCATCCGACATGCGGCTATTCAGACGATGCGCCTGACCGCGCTGATCATGTGGATCCTGTTTGCTGCGCATGCCTTCTCCACTGCGTACACCACGCTGGGCGCGCACGACTTCATTCAGGATCTGATGAAGATGATCCCGGGTGGGAAATGGGGTGCGCTGGTGTTCATGTTGTTCGTGCTGTTCCTGCTGGGGATGGTGCTGGATCCGGTTGGGATCATGCTGATCACGCTCCCGGTATTCCTGCCTGTTGTTGAGGCATCCGGGTTTGATCCGATCTGGTTCGGGGTGATCTTCATCATCATGATGGAGATCGGCTATATGACGCCGCCGTTCGGCTTCAATCTGTTCTATATCAAGGGGGTGGCGCCTCCGCATGTCTCGATGGGCGAGATCTACAAGTCGGTGATTCCTTATGTGATCGTCACCCTGATCGGAGTTTTCATTATTGTGCTGTTTCCGGATATCGCGCTGTTTTTCCCGAATCTGTTTTTCGGCAAGGAAGGCGGCTGAGATCTTCCTTGGGATGAGCTTTACGGGGCGGGGCACAGGGAGCCGCTCGCCCCGTTTCTCGCCCTATCAGGACAGTCTCTCTATACATTTGCCAAGGCTATGATGAAAGCAAGCACCAAGGGAAAACTGATGGGTGTGAGCACGGCCACGCTGTGCACTGCACTTTTCAAGCGTGGGCTGCGCAATCAATTCATCCAGGATGTCAGGCCGCTTAATCCCAGCCTCCCCAATATGGTCGGAGAGGCCTTTACGCTGCGCTATATCCCCGCACGTGAAGATCTGAACCCGATTTCTGTGTTCCAGGATCGCGCGCATCCACAACGCAAAGCTGTCGAAGAGTGTCCTGTAGGGGCGGTTTTTGTCATTGACAGCCGCAAGGACCCGCGAGCTGCATCCGCCGGTTCCATTCTGGTGTCCCGCCTGATGGTGCGCGGCGTTGCTGGTGTGGTCACCGACGGGGGGTTTCGGGATGCACCCGAGATCGCGCAGCTGCCGTTTCCGACTTATCACAATCGCCCGAGCGCACCGACTAATTTGACACTGCACCAGGCCCTGGACATCAACGTGCCGATCGGCTGCGGTGATGTTGCGGTGTGGCCTGGAGATATTGTCGTTGGCGACAAAGAAGGCGTTGTTGTGATCCCGAAGCATCTTGTCGACGAAATTGCCGACGAAGCCGTCGAGATGACGGCCTTTGAAGACTTCGTGACCGAAAAAGTCCTTGAAGGGCGCTCGATTCTTGGGCTGTATCCGCCCACGGAAGAAAAGAGCCGCGAGGACTTTGCTGCCTGGCGTCAGGCTAAAGGCCGTTGATCAGGCCCACTGAACGATGGACTATCAGGCATCGTCGCTCGACAGGGCGCAGGTCGATGGAGATAGCGGGCTGCTGGTGCTGGACTTCGGCACTGAGTGGTGTGGTCATTGCTGCCGAACGCGTCCACTGACCGATTCTGTATTGGCGATTGAGACCGGGATTCGTCATCTTCGCATCGAAGATGGTCCTGGCAGGGCGCTTGGTCGAAGTTTTCGCGTGAAATTGTGGCCAACGCTCATTTTCTTACGCAACGGTCGGGAACAGACCCGTCTGGTTCGCCCTCAGGACGCGCAGGAATTCAAGGATGCGATTGCTGTACTTAAGGCAGCGCATTGAGCTCGGATGGTGTCTTGCGTCTGGCCGGCAGATCAACCCCGTGAACAGGGGGCTCGCAGTTCTCGAAATGGACCAGGCTCGTCAGACGGAGTTCATTGTCGGTGTTTGCAGCTGAATTCATCTGAGAAGGCTTTTCTTGTAGTTGACATAATATACATTATGCGCATATTAACAATGAGGGATCCAGGATGAACAGCGAACTGAAGACGGCAAAGACTGTTGATCTGGCGAGAAAAACGCCTAGCGAAACGTTGTCTGCGGTCTGACCGGAAGCACTTGTACCGCAGGTTCGTTT
>JAURMJ010000139.1 GCA_030830765.1 Quisquiliibacterium sp. | reverse complement strand
CATCGCGCCCATGAACAGCATCAGGAAGGCGAAAAAACGTGCCGCCGGATCGCGTGCATCCAGGTACCAGGCGGCGTAGAGCACGACCAGTGCGCCGATGCCCAGAATGAGCAGACAGAACATCCAGGCCAGGCCGTCGATGCGCAGGCCGAAGTTCATGCCGATCTGCGGCAACCAGCTTACCGACCAGCGCAGCACCTGCCCGGACATGACATCCGGGGCAAGGAGTGCAAGCACGGTGCAGCCCGACAGCGCGACCCCGCCGGCAATCCAGGCCGCGAGCCTGCGGCGGTTGTCACCGACGGCGGCAAGCAGCACGGCAGCGACGAACGGCGCCAGCGCGACGAAGGGCAGCAACGCGGCCAGCGACGCGTTCATATTCATCGGTCCGCCTTGGCCAGTTGGGGCCGCTGCAGCATCAGCACGACCAGTGTGACAACGGTGAGCGGCAGCGCGAATGTCAGCATGGCCTGCGAGAACGCCGGAAGCGCGTCATGCTGACCGGCAGCCAGGATCAGGTAGCCCGAATAGGCGGCGTAGTAGGCAAGGAACAGCACACCCTCCCAGCGCGCGATTCGTCGACCGCTCAGCATGACCGGAACACAGGCAAAGCCGGCGGCCAACATCACCCAAAGATCAAAATGCAGCACAGCCGGTGGAATCGAAAGGCCCTCCGCTGACAGCAATCCGGCCAGCCCAAGGCAGCCCAGGGTGTTGAAAGTACAGCTGCCGATCGCGTTGCCCACCGCAATGTCGCGCTCACCGCGCAGCGCGGCCACCGCTGAGGTGGCGAGCTCCGGCATCGATGTGCCGGCGGCCACGATGGTCAGACCGATCACCAGGTCACTGACGCCCAGATTGCGGGCGAAGCGGCTGGCCGATTCAACCAGCCAGTCGGCACCCAGCACAAGCAGCGCAAGCCCGATCGCGATGAGTCCGAGCTGCACGGGCAGGCGGGACATCAGGCCGCTGTCGGACCGTGGCGGCGCCTCGATGGCCTGCTGCTTCTGGGCTAACGAGCTGCGGCGCGCCTGCAGGATCAGCATGCTTGTGTACGCAATCAGCAGAACAAGCAGCACTGCGGCATCAAGGCGGGCGATCGCGCCGTCCAGCGACATCACGAGCAGCAGTACTGACCCGCCGATCATGATCGGAACCTCTTGACGGATCACCTGCGATCGAACGACCAGCGGTGCCATCACGGCCGAAAAACCAAGAATCACCAGCAGATTGAAGATGTTGCTGCCGACCACGTTGCCGACCGCAATGTCATTGCGGCCACCCAGCACTGCACCGGCCGAAACCGCGAACTCCGGGGCACTGGTGCCGAAGGCGACCACAGTCAAGCCAACCACCAGCGGAGACAGACCGATCGACAGCGCCAGACGCGAGGCGCCGCGCACGAGCAGCTCGGCGCCGGCCAGCAGCGTGAACAGGCCTACGGTAAAGACGCCGAAATCGATCAGGACCGGATGCATTCAAAGAGTCTTGAGCTGGGTTACAGGAACAAGAAAACCACCATCAGCCGCGCTGCTTTGGCGGCAAGATGAATGGGTAAAGGGGTGGTGGCGCCAGGCCCCACCCCTGAACGGTCGGATGAAACACCAAGGACTTACTTGGAGTTTGCGCCGAGCACGACGTCCTCATAGACATGCAGCGAGGGCAGACCGCCGGTGTGCACGAACAGCAGTTTCTCCTGCCGCTTGAAATGACCCTGACGGGCCAGCCCGATCAGGCCGGCCATGATCTTTCCAGTGTAAACCGGGTCCAGAAGAATCGCTTCCGTGCGAGCCAGCATTTGAACGGCCTCGATCATCATCGCATTGGGCACCGAGTACTTCGGCTGCCAGTAGCCGCCGACGCAGATGACATCCTCGGGGCGCACGGTGAATTTCGCGCGCAGAAGATCTGCAATCGCCTGCGCTTCCCTGATCACCAGTGGTTGCTGGTCGGCCGGATCCCGGCTGACCCCGATGCCGATGATCGGGATATCGATGTTGTTGCCAAGAAACCCGGCGACCAGGCCGCCATGTGTGCCCGAGCTTCCGGAGCCGACAATCACGCGATCAAAACGCAGCCCCTGCTCGAAGAACTGCTGCTGCATCTCCTGGGCACAAGCAACGTAGCCCAGACCACCGATGGCATTCGATCCGCCTCCGGGGATGACATAGCCGCGGCGCCCCGCAGCAGCAAGTTCGTCGGCTTCGCGCTGCATCGCCTCGGCCACGTTGCTGCCACCGGGCACAACGGTGATCTTTTCGACACCCAGCAGCCTGAACATGAAGTTGTTGCCGCTGGCCTGTGGGTCATAACTGTTGGGTACCCGCTCCTCGAGGATGAATCGGCATTTCAGGCCTTCCTTGACTGCTGCAGCCAGTGTGATGCGGCAGTGGTTTGACTGCGGCGCGCCGCAGGTCACGAGAGTGTCTGCGCCTGCTGCGAGTGCATCAGCGACTAAAAACTCGAGCTTGCGCGTTTTGTTGCCGCCAGGGAACAGGCCAAGCATGTCATCCCGCTTGATCCAGACTTCGGGGCCTACTCCGCCAGGGCAGCTTGCTGCCAAAGCAGCCGAAAAGCGCGGCATGGGGTGAATCGGAGTGGCGAACTCGGTGTAGCGCTGACGGGGAAATCTGGACAGGTCCACGAGCTTGTTCTCCTGGTGAATGATTGATTTCTGGTTGGAGTGCCGCAGGAAGGTCTGGGATCAGCGAACGCGCGCCAGGCAGGCATTCTTCTGATCTTGTCGACGAATACTGTAGCAATGGCTGCGCTTGCGAGTCACGCTGGCCAGGCACCAGGCCTTGGTGTCAGCATCCCTGATGGAGTAACAGGGGGATTCCTTTTGCCGAACCTGGGCCAGACACAAATTTTTTTCGTCAGCATTCCTGATTGAGTAACAGTGTGACTCGCCTGCTGCCTGAGCAGGCAGCGCTGTGAAGAGCAGGACAGGCAGTACGAGAACCGACCAGAGCGCAATGGGTAACGACAGCTTCATTTAAAAATCTCCAACCAAACAGTGATTAAAGATCATGGGTTCAGCGGCCGGTAAACCTCGGCGGCCGCTTCTCGACAAAATGCGCAACGCCTTCGCGGAAGTCTTCCGACGGAAAACTCT
>JAURMJ010000138.1 GCA_030830765.1 Quisquiliibacterium sp. | reverse complement strand
TGGCCGATTCCGACCATCAATACCGCGCTGTTGTTGGCCTCGGGCGTCACCCTCACCATCGCGCACCATGCACTGAAGGAAAACAAGCGGTCGTCGACCAGCTTCTGGTTGTTCCTGACTATTCTCCTCGGAGCGGTCTTCCTGTGCTTACAGGGCTATGAGTACTATCACGCGTACAACGATCTGAACCTGAAGTTGACGTCAGGCATCTTCGGCTCGACCTTTTTCATGCTGACGGGTTTCCACGGATTCCACGTGACTGTCGGCGCGATCATGTTGTCGGTCATTCTTTTCCGGTTGGTCAAAGGGCATTTTTCCCCGGATCATCACTTTGGTTTCGAAGCGGCCGCCTGGTACTGGCACTTCGTCGACGTCGTTTGGCTTGGGCTGTACGTCGTCGTCTACTGGCTGTAATCAAGTCCGGCAGGTGGATGTCACCTGCAGCAGTGCAAAAGGCCGCAGAGGATCGCGGCCTTCGTCTATTTAAGCGTGGTGCATGGACGTTCCTGCCCGTCGCGTCGGCGGCGTCGGGGGCGTGTCAGCCCACCCTGCGGTGCTCAGGTCGCGATTGCGGCGATCCGGTCGGCGAAGTCAGCTGCTGCGCATTGGCACGCCGCTGCTCTGGATCAGACCCATCTGATGAGCGATGAGCAGCAGGATGAACAATGCCACGGAGAACCCGACGCGAAAGGCGAGGGCCCGCACAACATTTTTGCTCTGCCCTCGATCGCGAACCAGAAACACCATGGCGGAAAACAAACTGCCTATGATCAGCAGGAACCCTGCCGCAATGATCCACTTCATGTCGTTCAGCCAGTTCGATGATGAGCAGCGATTCTACTAGTCGTCGCCCGGTAAGCCGTATCAAGTTCGCACAGGTGCTTCCCTATGCGTTGGCTTTTCTGGTGCTTGTCGGGACTGCGAACCTAGGGTTCTGGCAGCTTCGGCGTGCAGACTTCAAGCGGATCGTTCAGGAACAGGTCGATGACGCAATCCGCTCAGATCCAATCGCGATCAGCAGTCAGCCCCCTGCGATGACCCCGCTGGCCGGCCGTATGGTGAGACTGCGCGGCCAGTGGCAGCCGGAATTGACAGTTTATATTGATAACCGGACGCATCAGGGCGTTGCGGGCTTCACCGTGGTGACACCCCTTCAGCTGGAGGCAGACGGCGTATCGGTCCTGGTCATGCGTGGCTGGGTTGCACGCGATCCAATCAACCGAAAGAATTTGCCTGCGGTGCCGACAGAGGGCGGAACCGTTTCTGTTGTCGGTATCGCGCAGACGGAAATCGACAAAACGCTGGAATTGATGAAGGCCCCGGTTCCTGGCCCCGCAGATCGCCTCTGGCAAAACCTGGATTTCGAGGAATTCAGTCGCTGGTCAGGCCGGTCTGTGCTCGAGCTGGTGGTCAGACAGGCCCCATCCTCGGCATCAGACGACGGGCTGGTCCGGGTTTGGCCAGTGACCGGTTCGGACGTGGATCGCCATCTCGGATATGCGGCGCAGTGGTTTGGATTGTCTGCGCTGACACTTGGACTCTTGCTTTACTTCGGACTCTTGAAAAAACGAAATGCCAAGCGGAAACAATGAAACCTTGACCGAAGAGCCGCGCGATGCGCGGCGCAGTCGCGGGCGCCGCAAGCTCCTTGCGGTGCTTGCTGTCTGTGCGGCCCCAGTGATCGCCTCTTATCTGACCTACTATCTGGTCAAACCGAGCGGCAGGACCAATTACGGGACACTGATCGATCCACAGCGCGATCTGACCGGATTACAAGGGACTGAACTCGATGGTGGGCGTTTCGAGCTTTCAAGCTTGAAGGGCCGCTGGGTCTTGCTGACCGTCGACTCCGGGAACTGCGAGAAAGCCTGCCAGGACAAGCTGTATGCAATCCGGCAGGTGCGCCTGACGACTGGCAAAGACCGTGAGCGAGTGGAACGGGTCCTGTTGCTGACGGACTCGGGCGTTCCTGCAGACCCTGTTTTGGAGGGTCACGAGGGCCTGAAAGTTGCACGCATCCCGCCGGAAGCCGGAAAACGCTTTTTCCCGTTACCTGCCGGGTCACCACTTTCCGGTCACATTTACATCGTTGATCCGTTGGGCAACTTGATGATGCGTTTTCCAATGAATGCTGATCCTAATCGAATGAAGAAGGATCTTGCCAAGCTTCTGCGCGCGTCTCGGGTGGGGTGATAAGCCCTGTTTGGTCAGCCCCGAAGCGACCTCGCAGCCTATTTTTTACTGATCCAGCACTGAAAGATTCTCATGCAAGCGCTCACTCCTCAAACCAAGTCCGACCTTCCACAGCGCAATCAGCGTCCCGCTGGTCACGGATACCGGCGACTCGTGGAAGTGACCCTGGTGCTGACTTTGTGCCTGATCATGTTGGGGGCCTGGGTGCGCCTTACCGATGCCGGGTTGGGCTGCCCCGACTGGCCCGGTTGCTATGGAAAGCTCACGCCAACGATGGCCAGCGAGCACATCGAGAAAGCTGTCGAGGCACAGGGTGGAGAACATGGTCCCGTCTCGCTGGGCAAGGCCTGGCGGGAAATGATCCACCGGTACATTGCCGCAGGCCTTGGACTGCTGATCATCGCAATTGCTGTCATGGCCTGGCGAAAGCGTCAGGAACTGGGGCAGTCTGCGTGGCTTGCGACAAGCTTGGTCGGCGTCGTGATCCTGCAGGGGCTTTTCGGCAAATGGACGGTGACGTTGTTGCTCAAGCCGGCGATCGTCACCGGGCATCTGATCGGCGGCATGCTGACCTTCAGTCTGCTGCTATGGCTCTGGTTCAGACAGCAGCCGCGTCATCGCTATGTTGATGCAGAGCCCGCTGCAGCCTTGCTGACACCTGCCCGACTTGCTTTGGCGATGGTCGCGCTGCAAATTTTTCTGGGGGGCTGGACCAGTACCAACTATGCGGCGCTTGCTTGCACCGATTTTCCGACCTGTCAGGGGCAGTGGTGGCCTGACGCGAATTTTCGAGATGGTTTCCATTTCTTTAGAGAACTGGGCAAAACCGGGGACGGTGCGCTGCTTCCCTTGCAGGCGCTGACGGGCATTCACCTCGTGCATCGAATCGGGGCGGTGCTCGTTCTGTTGATTGTCGGCTGGGTCGGTGTGCGTGCGATGCGGACCGAGGGCACCGAGCGGATCGGCATGGCAATCTTTGCGATGCTGCTGCTTCAATGGGCTCTTGGGCTGGCCAACATCTGGTTGAGCCTGCCCCTGCCGGTCGCCGTCGCGCACAATGGCGGTGCCGCCGTGCTTCTTGGGCTGGTGCTGATGCTAAACTACCGATCCTTTCACGCTGGCCTGCGCCTCTGAGACCACCAGTCCGCAAGTCGGACCAGGACCTGCCGGCGCCCGCCTGAATCCCCCCTCCAACGATGTACGCTCAGCCCTCGCCAAGAACAGATTTGCGCCACCTCGTGGACCAGTATGTTGCGCTGACCAAGCCCCGCATCGTGATGCTTGCTGCCTTTTGCGCGCTGATCGGTATGCTGCTGGCCTCGGAGTCGATGGTGCCATGGCGCATTCTGGTGTTCGGTACGCTGGGGATCGCGCTGCTTGCCGCCGCGGGTTTTGCCTTTAATTGTCTGGTCGAGCGCAGCATTGATGCCAAGATGGCGCGTACCCGCGCACGGCCATTGGCTCGTGGTGAAATCAGTGCAACCGGCACACTGGTTTTTTCGGGCGTTCTTGGTGGGATCGGCGCCTTGCTTTTGCTGGTCTTCGTCAATCCCCTGACGATGTGGCTGACGCTGGCAACCTTTGTCGGCTACGCGGTGGTTTACACGCTGATTCTCAAGCCCGCGACGCCGCAGAACATTGTGATCGGCGGCGCCTCAGGCGCGATGCCGCCTTTGCTTGGTTGGACCGCGGTGGCCAACGAAGTCAGCGCTCCAGCGATTGTGCTGTTTCTGATCATCTTTGTCTGGACGCCGCCGCACTTCTGGGCGCTGGCACTTTATCGGGTCGAGGATTACCGTCAATCCGGGTTGCCGATGCTGCCGGTCACGCACGGATCGAAGTTCACCCGGCTGAGCATTCTGCTCTACACGATTCTGCTTGATGCAACGACGCTTCTGCCGGTTGTGATCGGGATGAGCGGTCTGTTCTACCTTGTCTGTGCGTTGGTGCTGGGTGGCCTCTTCACCTGGTATGCCTACAGGCTGTGGCGTGACTACTCCGATGCGCTGTCGCGCAAGACTTTCGGTTACTCGATCTTTTATCTGGCTGCGCTGTTTGGGGCCTTGCTGATCGATCATTACCTCTGAGCAAGGTGGCTTTATCTTGATGGCTCGGACCGTGTTTTTGCACGAGAGCAGTTCCGCCCGGCTTCGACGCCTGCCGGTACTTGGGCTGCTGTTGCTGCTGCTGGTTGCGCTCACGGTTGTTGGCTGCAGGAGCAGCAAACCCGCGTTCAACAGCATCGACATCACCGGTGCGGATTTCGCGAGGGATTTCGCGATGACCGGTCATGATGGCAAGCTGCGACAGCTCTCGGACTTCCGGGGCAAGGTCGTCACGGTCTTCTTTGGTTACACACAATGCCCGGACGTCTGTCCGACTACGCTGGCTGAGATGGCTCAGGTCATGCAACTGCTCGGCGACAAAGCCGATAAGGTGCAGGTGCTTTTCGTGACCATCGATCCGGAGCGCGACTCGCAGGAACTGCTGGCTCAGTATGTGCCTGCCTTTGATCGCCGAT
>JAURMJ010000137.1 GCA_030830765.1 Quisquiliibacterium sp. | reverse complement strand
TACGCGCTGTTTCCGCACCTTTCGGTCGCGGACAACGTCGGGTTCGGACTGCGCAAATGGGAGGCGCCCAGGCGGAATGAACGCGTGACACGGATGCTGTCGCTGGTCGGTTTGACCGCCCTGGGCAGCCGCTACCCGCATGAACTGTCTGGTGGCCAACAGCAACGGGTTGCGCTGGCGCGCGCGCTTGCCCCAGAGCCTCAACTGCTGCTGCTCGACGAACCGTTCTCCAATCTGGACCCCGATCTGCGCGAGCGACTTGCCATGGAGCTACGTGAGATCCTGAATGAAGCGCAGATCACCGCTCTTTTAGTGACGCATGACCAGTACGAAGCCTTCGCCATTGCAGATCTGGTTGGCGTCATGCAACAAGGCAAGATTTCACAGTGGGACACCCCCTACAGCCTCTACCATCTGCCACGAACCCGGGCTGTGGCTGACTTCGTCGGGATGGGATCGTTGATTCCAGGGCGGCTTCATCATCGCGACGGTATTTCCTGCGTCGAGTTCGAGCTCGGCGAACTGCCGATCCACACGCGAACCGATCAGGCGCTCGCCGGCGCGATCGCCGGTCCCGATGGCGAAGTGGTTGTGCTGTTGCGCCCCGACGACGTCATCCATGATGACGACAGTCCTTTGCGGGCTGAAGTGGTCAGAAAGGCTTTTCGTGGCGCCCAATTTCTCTACACACTGAAGCTTCGCAGCGGAGCTGAATTACTGGCACTGGTTCCGAGTCATCACAATCATTCAGTCGGCGAGTCAATCGGAATTCGTTTCGATGCCGATCATGTGGTGACCTTCCCCCTCGACAGCCAGCCCACTTGAACCCCGACGCAAATTTGCTCTGGCAGGCTCCGCGCTGGGCACTTGCCATTCTGCTGGCGAGCCTGGCGATGCTTGGACCGTTCGCCATCGATACTTATCTTCCGGCCTTCTCGGGTATCGCCACATCGATCGATGCAACGCCCACACAGATGCAGCAGACCCTGTCTGCCTACCTGTTTGGGTTCGCATTGATGAATCTGTTCCATGGTGCCTTGTCTGACAGCTTCGGCAGACGCCCTGTTGTCCTGGTCGGTATTGCGTGCTTCACCCTCGCGTCGGTCGGCTGCGCCTTGTCCGAAACGATTGGCGCCCTCGTATTTTTCAGGACCATGCAGGGGCTCTCCACCGGAGCCGGCATTGTTGTCTCAAGGGCAATCGTGCGGGACATGTTCCCGCCGTCTGAGGCACAGCGCATGATGTCGCAGATCACAATCTTTTTTGGCGTTGCGCCGGCGATTGCGCCAATGATTGGCGGCTGGCTTTATGTGCATCTGAATTGGAATGCCGTCTTCTGGTTTCTGGCAGGCATCGGCCTGGTGCTGTGGATTGCTAACTTCCGACTGCTGCCCGAATCGCTGCATATCTCGCAGCGCCAGGCATTCAATGCGAGACATCTGTTGCGCGGCTACCTTGACCTTGGATCCAGCTCGAGATTCTGGCTGCTCGCGCTGGCCAGTGGTGTGCCGTTCAACGGCATGTTCCTCTATGTTCTTGCCTCTCCGGCCTTTCTAGGCGAACACCTTCAGCTAGCCCCGGAGCAGTTTTTCTGGCTGTTTCTACTAACGATCGCCGGCATCACAGGTGGCGCCTGGACCAGCGGACGGCTGGCTGGCAGGATTACACCACGCCGACAGATCCGTCATGGATTGCTGATCATGCTGCTGAGCGGTGTGATCAATGTCTTGGCGAATCTGGTTTTCGAACCACATCCCTGGTGGGCACTGCCACCGATTGCCACCTACGCCTTCGGCTGGTCATTAATGGTGCCTGTGGTGACCTTGATGGTTCTTGACCTGTTTCCGGAACGTCGCGGCATGGCCTCATCACTGCAGGCCGTCGTTGGCAGCGTAGCGAATGGCATTGTCGCTGGCTTGATCGCGCCGATGGTCATGCATTCGACAATCAGCCTGGCGATCGCCTCATTATCGATGCTGCTGATTGGCCTTGCCGCGTGGATCTACCTCAGACGCCGCTGGCCACAGACGGTGCTGGTCTCAAGCCTGGGGCATTGAGTCGCTGGTCAGAAGCCTGGGGCATTGAGTCGGTGTTTGAGCGGGAACCTGGAATCAACCGGGCGCGACGACACGATTGCGTCCGCCCTCCTTGGCCTGATAAAGGCGCTCATCTGCACGTTTGACCGCGACACGTTCATCCGCATCTTCGCGACCGGCCATCGCAAGACCAATGCTGATCGTGATTGGACCCACCTCTTCATGGACGGCGTCAGCGACCGCCACCCGCAGCTTCTCAGCCACCATACGGGCTGCAACAAGATCAGTATCACGTAGGATTGCCAGGAACTCCTCACCGCCAAAGCGAGCCAGAAAGTCGCTGCGCCGCAGCAGGGATTGAAGCGTCCGTGCGAGATTCTTCAGGACCTCGTCACCGGCCGGATGCCCGAACGTGTCATTGATGTTCTTGAAGTGATCCACATCAATGAGCAACACAGCATAGGGGCTCCCTCCCGTCCGAAGCTCAGCAAAGCTGACTTGCAGCGTTTCGGTGCCTGCCAGGCGATTCGCCAACCCGGTCAAGGCATCGCGCCTGGCCAGTTCACGCAACAGATCATTGGCCTGGGCAAGCGCTGCAGTCCGGGCACTGACCTTGGCTTCGAGATCGGCATTCAACCGGGTAACGCGCTCTTCCATCGCTCGCCGCTCGGTAATGTCAAAGAGCACACCGTGTATTCGACGTAATTCCCCATCAAACTCCCGGTCCTCACTGAAAGCAGCAACCACAGAAACGGGTTCTCCATCAGTGCGCAGCAAGGTCATCTCGCAGATCGATCCGGACTCCTGGCGAAACCTCTCAAACGAGCCACCAAAACGTGTCGAAAACTCCTGCTCCCAGAGATCGACAAATGGGTGATCGAACAGGCGAGCGAGTGAATCGATCTTGAGAAGTTGCATCGTTTGCCGGTTGGCATCGATCAGAACCCCGTCGGGATCCAACGCAAAATAGGCGACCGGCAATTTGAGGAACATCGTGCGAAAGCGCTCCTCGCTTTCGGCCAACTTGGAGAAGGCATCTTCACGCTCACGATTAAGATCACCCCAATAATCTGAGGAAAATCGGCGTCGGCGCTGGTAAGCCAGAAGAGCACCGCTCGAGGCGAATACGACGAGTACAGCAAAAGCGACAACAGCAGAAGTCATCACCCGCCAATTTTCAAGAACCTCTGCGGGGGCGCGAGCAAGAACGATCGTTGGAGGCGAATCAAGCGAAAAGCCACGAGTCCGGACTCTTTGCAAGGCCAACAGGACCTCGTCAGCATCAGACGTGATGCGTCCCAGGCCCACCTGTTGCAGGTAGCCGCGCCGCTGGAAATTGGCCACGGTGCTGTCGATGCTTTGCGCCAGATCATCGCTTTGCAAAGGTTGATGCTCGGCAGTGGAAACCAGCACGATACCGTCTTGATGAACGAGCAATCCTTGCATGCTGGAGGCGTAAAGGCCGTTGTTGATCAGCGGGCGCCAGAAAGCGGGGTCAATCAAGGCGATCAAATACCCGATCAATTTGCCATCGGCACCGAGTACGGGTTTACCCAGAGCCATCCGACGCTCTTCGGTCGGCCCGCTAAAAAGCGCGCCAACGCGCAGAACTTCAGGAGAAATATTCGATCGAAAAAGCTGATCCAGATCCAGACCATTGAGCGACCTTCCCATCAAGGCAGGCTGACTGGCCAGCAGAATTCGCCCGGCACGGTTCGTGAAGACGATCTCATTGACAGCCTCTGAGAGGCGGACGACAAGCTCTAGTTCGTGGTGAATTGCACTGCCAGGTTCTGCGCGTCTGGGTTCGCTTTGTATCGTGGAGACGAGCGTCTCAAGACCCAGGTTGATTCCTCGCAGCTGAGTTTCCAAGGCATCGGAAACGAGAGCCGCGCGCTGACTGAGCTGATTGGTCTCTTCCGACAAGACGGATTGATGACCCCAGCGAATCAGCAGACCGAGCGTAATGACAAGCAGCAGACCGGCGATACCAAGCGCGGTCCACTGAATGGCAAATGCATGTCCTTGCGGGACTTTAGACGGATCGGTCGATGGCTTCGAGGTCATTGTGTCGATCGGCGAAGGCCTCAAGTATCCGCTAAATCTTCTTTTTGTTACGCAACGAGCCAGCAGTCTAAGACGATTTGCTGAAGCGTCCGAACCCCTGGCTTGTCAGAAAACCGGCCAGCAGTGGGCCCTTGTCACAAGTGGGCATGGCCGCGTTGGCCACGGATCAGCCGACCCGGCAGCGCCCCGGTTGCCTCACCATCCAGATAGGTAATCTCGCCGGATACGATCGTTGCCACATAGCCTTCAGCCTTCTGACGCATCCGCCGGCCCCCTGCGGGCAGATCATGAACTACGGATGGGACATCGAGGCGCAGCCATTCGAGATCGATCAGATTCAAGTCGGCCTTCAGACCGGGGGCAAGCCGGCCACGATCCTGGAGCCCGACAAGCGCAGCGGGTTCGCTGGTTAGCGCTGCAATGGCTTGTGGCAGCGCAATTTTCTCATCTTCAGCAGCATCGCGAGCCCAGCGCAGCAGGAAATAAGTCGGGAAACTGGCATCGCAGATCATGCCGTAATGCGCTCCGCCATCGGCAAGCCCAACAACCGTTCGCGCATGTCCGAGCATTTCACGGACGGCCTTCAGATTGCCATCCCGATAATTGGCTCCTGGCAGGTAGAAAAGTGACTGCCCCTCGTTGGCCAGCAGCAGATCGTAGGCATAGTCTTCGACCGACTGCCCCGCTTGTGCGGCCTGACGATCCAGGCGTGTATCCGCATCAGGCTCGTAATCGATACGACTGCCCCAGGCATACGCGTACTGAAATGCCTTCACTGTTTTCAGGCTGACTGGATTGCTATCTTCGGGAGATTCGCTGAGCAATTGCGCGCGAAAGTGCGGATCACGCATCTTGGCCACCCGTTGATCGAGCGGCAGATCGGCAATCGCCTTGTAACTCGGATGCAGCGCAAACGGATGAAAGCTCAGGCTCAGTCCATAGAACATTCCGACCGGTCTGGGAGCGACCTGGGCACGAATCTGAAGCCCTTCCTGCTCGGCCTGGCTCAGGCCATCGAGCGACTTTCTCCAGGCCTGCTCATCCCCAACCGGCATTTGAATCAGCGTATACGACAAGGGCTTGCCGCTGCGCCGAGCCAGTCGTGCCATCAGCGAAAATTCATCCTGGGCATCCCCCATCGGTGCCGGGATCAACTGGAAGACCCCGGTGCCGGCATCTTTCAATCCGTCGGCAAGTGCTGCCAGTTCCTCTTCTTCGGAAAAAAGACTTGGCGCCAGAGCACCCGCCTTCGTGCGATGCAACAGGTTCCGGGATGTCGTCACCCCGAGCGCGCCAGCCTTGATCGCCTCAGCAGTGAGCTCACGCATTTTTTGAAGATCATCTGCGGTCGGCGCCTCCTTCTCGGCCGCCCGCTCGCCCATGACGAAGACCCTGAGGGCCGAATGCGGCAACTGAGCTGCGATATCGACATCGTATTGCCTTGCTTCCAAGGCATTCAAGTAATCGGGAAAGCTTTCCCAGTTCCAGGGCAGCCCGTGAGTCATGACCACCTCGGGCACGTCTTCGACCCCCTCCATCAGACTGATCAGAATGTTTCGCTGCTCGGGGCGGCAGGGCGCAAATCCTACGCCGCAATTGCCCATGACAACCGAGGTGACGCCATGTCCGGAGGAAGGCATCAGTCGATTTTCCCAGGTTGCCTGCCCATCATAGTGCGTGTGCACATCAATGAACCCTGGCGTTACGATCAGCCCCGATGCGTCAAATTCTCGGTCGGCCGAACCATTGACTTCACCCACCGCAGCGATCAGCCCCCCCTTGATCGCGAGATCACCGATGTAGGGTTCCGATCCAGCTCCATCATGGATAGTGCCATTGCGAATGATCAGATCGTAGCGGGACATGGTTTCCTCCAAATGGTGATTCATTCTTCCGAGCGTCAAAGATTCATCGCCCGTTCAAGACGGGCAACGGCGCTACGCCCTCGGGAATTGGCGTGCGATCCGTGTTCAGGACCATCGACACGACCGTGTAGTAGCCGTTGACGCCGATCAGATCCATCACGCCCTGCTCGCCGAACATCCGGACAATTGCCTGAAAGCTCTCGTCACTGACCTGCTTGTCATGATGCAGCTCCCGGCTGAACCGATAAACAGCTGTTTCTTGCTCATCCATCCCGGCTGGCTCGCGGCCGTTGGCGATCGCCGCGGCGATCAAGGGATCCAGGCCAGCCTGCAACGCAAGACGATGATGCGCGTACCACTCGTACTGAGCGCTCCAGTATCGAGCGGTCACGAGAATCGCCAATTCGGTCAGCTTGTTGCCCAGCACACATCCGAAACGCACATAACTACCCGTCTTTTGCAGGTAGTCGCCGAGCTCCGGACTCCGTAAAAAGACATTGAAAGGACCACCAACCGTTCCTGTCTGTGAATTTGCAGCAGATCCGGCGACCTTTCCACGGGGTCCCGATTGAATCGCGGCAACCAGCGTGCGCTGGGCATCACTCATCTCTGCGGGATCGAGCAGGCGAAAGCGACGCTCTGCGCTCATGTTGCCAGTCTGATCCGCTGCTGATTGTTCCTGTCGCTTCATTTTTCCTCTGTTTATCCGGGTGACGACCAAATTCAACGTAGCAACAATCTCCCCCTGGGCTTATCTGCGGCCATTTGAGGGCGCTCCTGGCAACAACCACCGATCAGAGGTCAATTGCGAGCCACCAGCCAGGGGGAAAAAGCATCTCGAAGGCTTTTCATGCTTACCGGCTTGACCAGAAAACCGTCCATGCCGGCTGAAACGCTGTTGTTCTGGTCACTCGAGAACACACCAGCAGTCAACGCGAGGATCGGAGTCCTGACAAGCCCGGCAGCCTGTTCGTAAGCTCGGATCAGCCTCGTCGCCTCAAGACCATCCATCACGGGCATCTGCACATCCATCAGGATCAGATCGAAGTGCTCGCCGGCCTTGATCGCATCGAGCGCCCTTTGTCCATGCTCATAGGCTTCACAGCTCACGCCCAAGCGCCTCAGCATCGCGGTAATGACCATGCGATTTGCATCAATGTCCTCGACGACCATCACGCGGCCCGTGAATTCCTGCTGTGGCGCCGCTGCCGTGCTCTGACCGCTGGCGACCAGCTCTACAGCGGCACACCTGAGATTCACTTCGAACCGGAAAGTCGAACCCTTGCCAACCGTGCTTTCAACCGAGATCTGTCCGTTCATTGCTTCGCATAATCGGGCACAGATGGCCAGACCCAACCCTGTGCCTCCAAAGCGACGACTCGTTGACGAATCCACCTGGGAAAACGCCTTGAACAGCCGGCTCATCCGATGCTCAGGTATCCCAATTCCAGTGTCGGAGACCTCGACGCACAGGCGCGTGCTCGTGTCGGACAGCGCTGTCGCCCGCACCATCACGCCTACCCTTCCTTGCGTGGTGAACTTCAGCGCATTAGCCAGAAGATTGGACAAGATCTGCCGTAACCGGGTGCTGTCACCGACGACACCGACCGGTAATGCCCCGCTCGTCGTGAACTCGAGCTCCAGATTCTTCGCGGCGGCGGTGGGCCGGTAAAGCTCGATCACACTCTGTAATTCGGGCAACAATTTGAATGGCGTATCTTCAAGCTCGAGCTTGCCCGCTTCGATCCGGGAGAAATCAAGAATCTCGTTGATCAGGACAAGCAGGTCATCGCCGCTGCGCCGGATCGTGGACAACTGTTCAAACTGCTCCGCATTCAGCGAACTCATCGACAGCAACTCAGCCATGCCCAGAATGCCATTTAACGGCGTGCGGATCTCATGGCTCATCACGGCGAGAAATTCACTTTTTGCCTTTGTTGCAGCCTCTGCCGCGTCAAGTGCACTGCGCAACTCCGCCGTACGGGTCTCGACTTGACGCTCCAGGTCACGTGCCAGCAGCTGCAATGCCCGATTGGCGTCGAATAACTCGCGACTCTTTTGCTCTAGAAGCTGCTCAGCCTCCTTGCGCGCGAGTCTCTCGCGCTCAAGCCGCCTGCTCAGGCGATCCGCATCATCGGTCATTCGGGCCTAGCCCTCACGGGTCAGGATGAACCTTTCAGCCCGATCGATCCCGTCCCCCTGAGTCTGTCGTACCACGGAGACGCGCTCACCAAAATGCATCAGGCAACCGTGGATCAGCCCTTCGGCAAGGTCTTCAAAGTGCCGGATGGACTTGTAAATCAGCACCAGTTCCTTTTCGTCATGCCGCTCCACCTCGAAAGTCGGAAGCTGGGCATCGGGGTACAGTTTGCGAACCTCGGCATGAATCACATCTTCGATCCCAGCGAGAAAACCGAAGGCGCCAAGACTGCGGTCAACTAAATCCGGATAGGTCACGGCGAATCGCCCGAAAAGATACCTGCCGAAGGTGCCGAGCAAATCGGGGATCTGAGCTCCTGTTCGCTTCGATAAGGCAACAACGAGCGCAACAATTTCTTCGTGGGAATAGGTCCCGACCGCGGTATACGCGCCGCCCGAAGGCAGATCAGCGGCATCAATGATGTCGTCGACCATGTCAGCCGAGAACTTTTGCTCGACCATCTCCAGAAATTCGGTAAAGACAACGCCTTTCATTGCCTCGCTCGCTCAGAAGTAGCCATCAGCCATGATGAACATCACTGCGGTGATTGCCGCTGACAGCAGGATTCCGGCAACCCATCCAACCAGTCCGTAGCGATCCGCTTCTTCCAATCCATTACGACCGACCATGTCTAATCCCCTCTTTTCATTGCATCAGTTCGACAGGACACCCGGCAGCCACAGCGCAATCTGCGGGAATGTGATCACAAGTACGAGGCCGATCACCTGCAATGCGATGTAGGGCAGCACGGACCGGAAGATTTCCTGAAGCGAAACATCTGGCGGGGTGACGGACTTGAGCCAGAAGCAAGCCGGTCCGAAAGGCGGCGAGAGGAAGTAGATCTGAATGTTCATCACAAACAGAATCCCGAACCAGATCTTGGCCTGATCCGGCGTGAGACCAAGCTCAGGGGCCAGAGTCACGACGACTGGTGCGAACACTGGGACCGTGATGAACACAATGGCAATCCATTCCATGAATGTCCCAAGGACTACCAGGATGGCCATCATCACCAGGATCACACCCAAGGCAGGCAGACCCAGGTTCATGAACAACGAACGCATGAAGTCGGCACCACCGATCAGATTGTAGATGCCGACAAACGATACTGCTCCGAGGATCAGCCAGATGATTGTGCCGACCGTCGCCATGGCTCCATGCAAGGAGTATCGGAGAATGTCCCAGCGCCACCCAGAGCGCAGAAACGCGATCAGGATGGCCCCGATCGCTCCAACCGCTGCCGCTTCGGTCACCGATGCGACACCCGCGTAGATCGATCCCATGACACCCGCTATCAGCGTGACGCTGAGCATGACCGCCCTGATGCGTCGCGGCGACAAGGTTTTTTTCTCACCGGTACGCTCAGCAACCTCGCTGGCGGTCGGCGCCATGCTTGGGTTCAGATTGACGCGGATGAGCACGTAGACCACGTAAAGCGATGCCAGAAGCATGCCAGGCAGCACACCGCCCATGAACAAGTCGCCGATCCCCACTTCAGCCGACAACCCGTAGACGATCATCACCACCGACGGAGGGATCAGCGTTGCCAGTGCGCCAGACGCACAGATCAGACCGATTGACAGCTTTCGGTCGTACCCCAGACGCAGCATCTGCGGTAACGCGACCAGACCCAGCATCACAATTTCACCGCCCATGACACCGGACATCGCCGCCAGGATCACCGCCACGACAACCGTCTGTACCGCGACTCCACCGCGCAGGTTTCCTGCAAAAATCGACATCGCGTCAAAGAGATCTTCGGCGATACCGGCCTGCTCCAGGATGGAGGCCATCAGCACGAAGAACGGAATCGCGATCAGAGAGTAATGGTCCAGCAGTCCAGCTGCATTGCTCGACACCAGATAAATACCTTGCGGCCCGAAGAAACCGACCGCTACCAACAAGGACACAATCAGCGTCAGAACGCCCAGCGGCATGCCGGTCATCATCAGCGCAACCAGCATGGCGACCATGCCCAGAGAGACGGTGCCCAAACCAAAGGATTTCAGATTGAGCCGACTTTCGATCTCAAATCCTTCCATCCATCCGGAGAAGGCCGCCTTCGAATGTCCGATGGCACTCCCCTCACCAAGGATTGAGGCGAAAACCACAAAGCCAAGGTAGCCCAGCATCGCAACAACCAAGACCTGAAGCAGCTTCCTGTTCAGGGGGGTTCGCAGGTTGCGGTACAGATTCACGCTCAATTGCGCGAAATACATCGAGCAACCAAGCATCAACAACATCTTGAGCATCATCGGCATCGGCGAATTGAAGGCCGATCCGGTCAGCTCCACCTCCTTGATCGACTCGATCGCGGTCGGGAACACATCAGTGAGCAGAAAGTACAGCGCCAAAATACCGATCAGCTGGGAAAAGATCGCGAGCCGATGCCCAGCCACTGGCGACACGGCATCCGATATGACAGTAATTCGGATATGCCGTTCGCGCAGCGTGATGTAGCCCGCGGACAGCATCCAGGAAGCCGCACACAAGCTCATCACCAATTCAAATGCCCAGGAGGTCGGCGCGTTCAGGACATAACGCGCGAACACCTCCCAGAGCGTCGCCAACCCAGCCACAAGGTACAGAACCGACGCAGCAACGCCG